>DASWNS010000314.1:0-5182 GCA_036399115.1 Pyrinomonadaceae bacterium
GTAGCCCGCGCTGCCGCGATAGTTCACCTTGAGGATGAGCGCGCCGCGCGCCGCCCAGATGTCGGAAGGATAATAGCGCGCGTCGGGCGCGAGCAGGGCGGGACGGTCGATCCCAGTAGGGCCGCCGTGAATGATGCAGAGCAGCGGATAACGCTTCGACGGGTCGAAATCGGCGGGCTTGATGAGGACGCCTTCAATCTCCGCCCCGTCCTTGCTCTTCCAGGAGATGACTTCGCGCGTGCCGAGGACGAACGCCTCCGCCTGCTCCGTCATGTTGGTCAGACGGCGCGGCTCGAACCGGTCGAGATCGGAGACGAAGATTTCATTGAGCGTCGTGGGAGACGTGGCGGTGAAAGCCATGCGCCGCCCGTCGCGCGTGAAGTTGAACGCCCCGGCCATCAGGTTGTCGGGCGCGGTGACGCGCGTGATCTTCGCGTTCGACGGATCGACGCGGAAGAGGTGCGAAGCGGTCTTTTGCAGCCCCGTGAAATAGATGCCGTCGCGGTTCCATTCGATGAAGCCGGGTTGTTCGTCGAAGCTGTCCGTGAGGGAACGCGGCGTGCCGCCTTCCGCCAGGATCAAGGCGAGGCGGTTGTTCGTGTGGAAGAAGACGGTCTGGCCCATCGCCGAGGAGAAGACGATCTGCTTGCCGTCGGGCGACCAACTCGGATTGTTGTCAGGACCCGGCTGCGAGACGATCTTTTGCACGGAGTCGTCCGCGAGTTTGAGCAGGTAGACATCCGAGGTGACGCCCTGAATGAGATCGGGATTGAGTTGCGCGCTAAAGGCGATGCGCGTTCCGTCTGGCGACCAAGAGAAGGAGCCGATGCTGAAGTCGCGCTTCTTCGTGCGCTGCTTGCCGACGACGGGCGCGTTCAGAGCCTCCGCCACGTCGAGCGTCCAGAGGTGGACGAAGTTATATTCGCGGCGGATGACCTCGAAATCGCCGAGATGCTCTTTGCGGTCTTTGAGCGAGGGCGGGGGCGGTTCGGTGGCGAGATAAGCGATGCTCTTTCCGTCTTCCGCCCACGCGAAATTTGAGATGGCCGTCTCGGATTTCGTCAACTGCACGGCCTCGCCGCCGTCGGGGCGAATCACGAAAATCTGGTTCTTGTCGCCGGAGCGGTCGCTGGTGAAGGCGAGCCATTCGCCGTCGGGCGACCAGCGCGGGTTCGCGGAAGACTTCTCGCCGCGCGTGAGTTGGAGCGCCTTGCCGCTCGCCACGTTGGCGAGCCAGAGATGCGTGACGTAGGCGTCCTGCTTGAAGTTGGTTTCGCTCACGCCGTAGGCGATCCACTTGCCGTCGGGCGAGATGCGCGGCGCGCCCACGCTCTTGAGCGCGAGCAGATCGTCAACCGTCGGCACGCGGCGGGCGGATTGAGCGGCGAGCGGCAGGGCGGTCAGCCAGCAGAGCAGCAACGCCGAGAAAGTTGTCGTCAGGGAGGAACGTATATTCATTGATAAAGACACCCGGTAATTAAGCTGGTTTCAAGTTACCACGTTGGAGTTTGAGACTACGAAGGTTGAGACTACTCTTTCGGCGCGTCGTTCGCGGGCGTCTCCGCCGTCGCCTTCGACACGGCTGCGCCCACGTCCGTCCAGTTCATCGCGTCCATGTGCATCGCAAAGACCCTCTCCACGGCGAGCTTTTCGCGCTCCGCCGCCGACATCACTTCCGACACGTACTGCGGCATGAAGAACGAGCCGTTCGGCATCTTCTGCAAGAGGTCGCTGCCGTAGAGCAAGCGGTGTTCGGGGAAATAGATCATCATCATCCGCTCGCCCGTCTCCGTGCGAATCGGGTATAGCTCCAGACGGTTCGCCCCCGTGCCGATGGTCGTCTTTGCGGAGACGATCTGGAACTTCGGTTTGCGCGGCGTGCGCGCGAGCGTGTCCGGGTTGAGCGTGCGCGGTGCGGCGAGCAGACGTTCGAGGATGGGGCGGTTGAGGTCGAGCGCGTAGACGGGGATGCCGCGCGCCACGTACTCGCGCACGCCGCCGAAATGCGGCCACGCGTCGGAAGTCGAGATGACGGCTTTGACGGGCACGCCGGGGAAACGCTTCGCGGCTTCGTCGAGCACCTTCGCGGAGTAACTCGAAGAGATCGGCGCTTCGATCACGACGAGTCCGTCCGCCTGTCGCACGAGCGTCACGTCCCAACCGCCGGGCATCGAATAGACGCCGGGCGCGGTGTCGTGCGGCGGGCGACCGGGTCTGCCGAGCGGCGACGTGTCGAAGGTAAAGAGCGGGCGCGACTTGAAAGCCTTCTGCACGTCTTCGGCGATGCCGAGCGACTCGGCGGGCGTGGGCGGGTTGAGTTTGAGATTGATGACGGTGAACGTGCGCCACTTCAAACTATTTCGTTCGGTGTCCCACTGGCGCGGGTAGCGGAGGCCGCCCGCTTCGAGCGTCCAGTAGGAATAATAGACGCGCGTGCGCACGTCGCCCCAGACCGACCACAGTTCATAAGGGTGCGCGCTTAAGGTTTCCACGGCGGTCGGGAGATGCGTCTGCGCGTTGAGAAAGAGCGTCACGGGCTTGTCGCGCCAGGTGAATTTCACGATGCGCTGCCGCGTGCCCTGCAACACGGTTTCGCCTTCGGCGCGCAAGTCCGGCGCGGCGAGCGCGCTCAGCAGCACGCGTTCGGGTCCAAGCGCGATCCGCAGTTCGGCCTCCTGCAAGCTGAGGGGGTTGCCGGGGAAAGCCTTGTCGCCGCGCACTGCGCTCGCCGCGCCGTTGGCGACGATATAGGTGCGCGCAGCCCATTGCGTCGTCTGTGTGTCGCGGCTCTCGACGGTGCGCCGCATCCTCGCGCCCGCGAGGTCGATCAACTCGTTAGTCTGCTCGTAAGAGACGATGTAAGGACCTTCGGGACGCTCCGACTGTTCGACCGCGTTGACGTGCCCGATGCCTTCAACCCCGACGGACTTCAACGCACGCCAAC
This sequence comes from Pyrinomonadaceae bacterium, assembly GCA_036399115.1. Classification (GTDB taxonomy): domain Bacteria; phylum Acidobacteriota; class Blastocatellia; order Pyrinomonadales; family Pyrinomonadaceae; genus JAIVJZ01. Next base: position 2,945 of record DASWNS010000314.1, read on the forward strand.
GCGCCTCGCCGCCCATCGCCTCCAACGCCGACCCTACGAGGCGCTTCGCCTCTTCGGAGGTTGAAGCCGCACGGGGCACGGGTTGCCCGGCAAGCGCGAGCGACGCGGCGATGAAGATGAAGGCGAGCACTAAAGAGACTGAACGTTTGAACACGATGGGGAAGACTCCTTTTCGAGATGTTAATTCACTAACGACAGAACGCTCGATTGAATTAACAATGCGACGCGCCGAACCTGCCGGGCTTGAGCAGGGCGCGGCGTTACGGCGTCGCCACTTTCTTGAAGACCTGCGTATTCGTGCCCCGCTTCATGGTGAAGCCGGTGACTTTGCCGTTCTCGACGTTGAAGGTGATCGTCACGCCTTCAAACTCAAGCGGGCGAAAGTTGAGTTTGTCGAACGCGCCGAGAGTGAGTTGCTGTCCGGGGGGTCCAATGACGAGCGCGCCGTCCTTCACTACGGCGTTGAACTCCGCCCCGCTGTCCAGCTTGTACGTCCCGACGTAAGAGTTGAGCGTTTCGGCGTCAACCTTGAAGTCGGCTTTCGGCGGCGGCTGCGCTCCGGCCTGCTTGAGCGCGGCGACGATCTCCGCGTACTTGCCGCGCTCGGCGGCGACGAGCGACTCGGAGAGCGTCTCGGCCTTCAAGCCGCCCTTGGCGAGCACCGTGCGGACGAGTTCCAGATGGCCGCCGCTCGCGCCGATGCCGAGCGCGTCGTCCTTCCCTTCCGCGCCCGCGTCGAGCAACGCTTCGACGATCTTGGCGTGCCCTTTCTGCGCCGCCCAGATGATCGGCGTCGCGCCGTAGAACGTGTCTTTGACGTTCACGTCGGCCTTGCGTTCGAGCAGCAGTTTGACCACTTCCAGATGCCCTTTGTCCGAGGCGTAGGAGAGCGCGGTCGCGCCGTAACGAAATTTCGTATTCACATCGACGCCACGGTCGAGCAGAGCTTTGACGGTCGCTGCGTCCCCGTTGCGTGCGGCGTTGAACAGTTGATCGCTCTGGTCTTGTGCGAAAGCGACCTGGAGCGTGGCGAGTAGGAGCAGGAGAGACAACAAAAGATTTCTCTGGCGCGTCATAGGTTCACCTCAAGGCGTAGCTGCTGTTGTCGGAGGATTTCGGAACTACATTTTCCGGCGTTTACATTTTTTCGGATCGCGGGTTGTACTTTTTTGGATTGCAGCGATGGCGGCACGGCGCGTCCTTGCGGTGCGTCGCCGCCGAAAATGAAGTTTGCCCGTAGGTTTTACGTCTAACCCGGCGGGTAGGTTGCAAGGAGCAGTTTGCCTCGCTCAATAAAGCGCGACATAATATGTGGCGCACTCCGGTTTGAGTCAAGAAAAACTTCCGGCGGGCGGCAACTTAAACTTTTCAAGTGCGTATTTCTACAGAAGCATTGCAATACTATCAACCGCCTAAGGTAAAACTGATCATGCACGTCCCTCTCTTGAAACGCTCGGCTCTCATTTTGTTTACACTCGCGCTCGCCTTCTTCGCGCCGCAGACGCTGCGTGCGGGCGACTGGGCGGACTGGCGGGGTCCTGCGCGCGACGGCGTCTCGCCCGAAAAGAATCTGCCCGCGCGCTGGTCGCCTGCGGGCGAGAACCTCGCCTGGAAAGCTCCTTACGGCGGTCGCTCCGCGCCCATCGTCATGGGCGACCGCGTGTATCTACAGAACACTGCGGGCAAGGGCGAGACGTTGCAGGAGCGCATCCTCTGTTTCCACGCCGACACGGGAAAACTTTTGTGGGAGCATCGCTTCAACGTCTATCTCTCGGACGTGCCGCCGCATCGCGTCGGGTGGGCTTCGCCCGTGGGCGACCCGGCAACGGGCAACGTCTATGTCTTCGGCGTCGGCGGCTCGCTCCTGTCCCTGTCGCGCGAGGGTAAAGTGCTATGGGATCGTTCGCTCGGAGAAGACTTCGGACTCCTGACCACGCACGGCGGGCGCACCGTCTCTCCGATTATCGACGGCAACCTCGTGATCGTCTCTGGCGTCACGTTCATCTGGGGCGAGCACGGACGCGGCGCGCACCGCTTCATGGCCTTTGACAAGAGCACTGGCGAAACCGTCTGGGTGAGCGCGCCCGGCGGTCGCCCCTACGACACGACCTACGCCACGCCCATCATCGCCGACATCAACGGCACGCGCCTGCTGATTCAGGGCGCAAGCGACGGCGTCGTCCACGCGCTCAAACCGCAGACGGGCGAGCCGGTCTGGAAGTACGAGATTTCGAAGCG
>DASWNS010000315.1:0-8133 GCA_036399115.1 Pyrinomonadaceae bacterium
TTACGCGCGACGCTCGCCCTCCGAGTTACTTGAGAACGCTGCTGGCGAAAATATTTCAGGGCGTCGCGCGTCGCACGCGCCCGCGCAACTCGTGCGAGCAAGTTTCGCTCACGCCAATTTCGCTCACGCCAGTTTCGCGCCCGCACGCGTCGCCCATTCTCAAAGCAGCGTAGCGCGCGCCAACGTCGTCGCTTCGCCACCGGCTCAGACGTCGGCGCGTCTCACTTTGTCGAGTGCAAATTTCCGCGTGAGTTATCCGGCACGTGGCGCGTCGGCTTCGCGTCGTGAAGTTGAGAGCGTGCTCGCCGTGCTCGAAGGCGTGCGCGCGGACGTGCGCGCACGTTTGGCTGCGGCCTCGCTCGCCTTCCCCGCGCTCGGCGTGCTGGACGTGACGGTGCATGAGACGACGGGCGACTTCACGGGCGCGACGGGCAAGCCCGCATGGGTCGCCGCGACGACCACGACGCGCGGCGCGCGCCGCATCGAACTGCAACCGCTCGCCACGCTTGGCCGTCGCGGCGTGCTCGCGTCCACACTCCGGCACGAATACGCGCACGCAGTGATCCACGCGCTCTCGCGCGCTCGCGCGCCACTCTGGCTCTCCGAAGGACTCGCCGCGCACGTCGCCAATGAAGGCGCACGGCTCACGCGTTTCGAGTCGAAGCGGAAGTTATCGCTGGCGGATTTGGAGAACAAACTGGCGCAGCCCGCCGCGTCCGACATAGAGATGCGCGCTCTCTACGCCGCCGCCTTTCGCGAAGTCATCGCGCTCATCCGCGCGGAAGGCGAGGCCAACGTGTGGCGTCGCGTCGCGCGCGGTTAAGCGGTGACCAAGTTGCAGAGGCGTTAAAGTTTTTAAATTCGATCACGCCAATTTGATCATAGACGCTTCCCGCCTGTAACATCTCCGGGCTTTGAGTTACACCATCGAACCAGAAACGACGGAGGCGGCTTCGCCTCTCGACCACACGCTCACGCCGCACTTCCACGCGCTCGCACAGTTTCATTCAACCAAGACGCTCGCCGCCTCGTCTCTCTATCGAGAACTGCGCCCGGAGATCGAGCGCGTGCTCGGCCACGTCGTACAGGAAGAGTTCGCCGCGCCGGAAACGCGCACGCGTGCGCCAAACGCGGCGGCCACCATTCGCGCGACCGCGTGGAACATCGAGCGCGGCAAACGTCTGGAAGGCATCAAGCACGCGCTCCGCGAGCATCCCGTCCTGCGCGCGAGCGACGTGCTGTTGCTCACCGAGTTGGACTACGGCATGGCGCGCACGGGCAATGCCGACGTGGCGCGCGAGATCGCGCGCACGCTCGGAATGAATTACGCCTTCGCGCCCTGCTATCTCGCACTGAACAAGGGGAGCGGCGTAGAGGCTGATGTCGAAGGTGATAATGCGCAGGCGTTGCACGGCAACGCGCTGCTTTCGCGCTACCCTCTGCGACGCGTCCACTCGCTCGCGCTGCCGAACGGCAAGGATAAGATGGCGGGCAAAGAGAAGCGTCTGGGGCAGCAGCGCGCCGTCGTCGCAGACGTGGAGCATCCGCACGGCATGTTTCGCGCCGTCAGCCTGCACCTCGACGCGCACTCCACGCAGAGACACCGCTATCAACAGATGCGCCTCGTGCTCGATCATCTCGACGGCCTCGCGCCGCGCCTGCCCACACTCATCGGCGGCGACTGGAACACTTCGACCTACAACTCGCGTCGCGCCCTCTACTCGATTCTCGGCTACGCGCGTCGCGTCGCAATGGGCGTGGAGAACGTGGTCAAAAATCATTACCCGTACCCGGAGCGTTGGTTTGAGCGAAAACTTTTTCGCGCGCTGGAGCGGCGCGGCTACAGCTATCGCGAGTTGAACGCGCTCGGCGTCTGCACGCTGCACTACGACGTGGGCGACGCGACGGTGAATACGAACATGGGCGACTGGATTCCGCAGTGGTGTTTCTGGTTCATCAACTGGGCGCTCAAAAAACATGAAGGCCGCTGCTCGCTCAAGCTCGACTGGTTCGCGGGCAAAAAAATCAAACTCGCCGCAGGCGCGCGGCCACAGGTCGTCGGCGAACTGCGCGACGCAGAGGGCGTGCTCTCGGATCACGATCCGATTGTGCTGGATTTCAGTCTGGAGAGTTGAAGGCTCGCGCGGCGGAGTTTCAACGCGGCGGAGTTTGAATGCCGAGCGTGTCGTTTTTGGTCGTCGCATCCAGACGCGACTTGACCCAACGATAGCCGAACAGCACGGCGAGCATGATGGCGAACAGGATCGGGATCGTCGTGTCGGCCTTCACGGCCATGTAGTAGTGGACGAGGCCGCCGGTGGCCGCCACGTAAGTCAGCTTGTGCAGTTTCGCCCAACGCTTGCCGCCGAGCCGTTTGATCATGCCGTTGGTTGAAGTCACTGCGAGCGGCACGAGCAGCAGGAAACTCGCCATGCCGATAGTGATGAACGGGCGCGCGGTAACGTCTTCGATGATCTCCCGCCCGCTGAAAAACTTGTCGAACCACACGTAGGTCAAGAGATGCAGGGAGCCGTAGAAGAAACTGTAGAGGCCGAGCATGCGGCGAAACTTGATGAGCCAGTTTGCGCCCGTGAGTTTGCGTAAAGGGGTGACGGCGAGCGTGATGAAGAGGAAGACGAGCGTGAGCGCGCCCGTGGCTCGCGTCGCAAACTCGATGGGGTTCGCGCCGAGTTTCTGTTGATAAGCGTCCCACGTGAGCAGCAGCGCGGGCACGAGTCCGTTCGTGAAGACAACGATGCGTGTGAAGTTGATATCGGGCGCGAACATTCGATCTCCCCGCGTTAAAAGTTGACGCGCAAGTCCATCCCCGCGTAGAGCATCGCCACCTGATCCGCGTAGCCGTTGAAAGGCAACGTGTCGCGCAGAGAGAACTCGCCGATGCGCCGCTCCTTCGCCTGACTCCAGCGCGGGTGATGAACTTTCGGATTCACGTTCGAATAGAACCCGTACTCGTCCGGCGCGGAGATATTCCACGTCGCGGGCGGCTGGCGATCCGTGAGCGTGATCCTAACGATGGACTTGATCCCCTTGAAGCCGTACTTCCACGGCACGACCAGACGCAGCGGCGCACCGTTTTGCGGCGGCAGCGTCTCGCCGTAAAGGCCGCTCGCGAGGATGGTGAGGGGGTGCAGGGCTTCGTCCAGACGCAAGCCTTCGACGTAAGGCCATTCGAGCACGTCGCGGCGTTGATTCGGCATCTGCCTCGGATCATGGAGCGTCTGGAAGGCGACGTATCTGGCGTGGCCGAGCGGTTCGACCTGCTCCAATAATTTCCGCAGCGGGAACCCGACCCACGGGATGACCATCGACCAACGCTCCACGCAGCGCATGCGATAGACACGCTCCTCGGGCGGCGCGATCTTCAAGAGATCGTCGAGGTCGAACTCGCGCGGCCTCTGCACCAGACCTCCGACCGATACCATCCACGGTCGCGTCGAGAAGTTGCGCGCCACGCTCGCCACTTCCGATTTGCCCGTCGAGAACTCGTAGAAATTGTTGTAGTTCGTGATCTCCTCGTAGGAGGTCAAAGCTTCACCGGGGGGCGGGGGGAAACCCGGCGCGCCCTGCTCTACCGTCTGCAAGTTTTCGATCTTCGCGCCCTTCACGGGCGGCGGCGGGGGAACGGCAAATTGACGATAGATGAATCCGGTGGCGACCGTGCTGGCGGCGAGCGCAGCCCCGCGCATGAAGTTGCGTCGCGTGAGATACAATTTCTTGTCCGTGATCTCGCTGCTCTTGATGTCGTCCGGCTTCCTTATCAACATCTGCGCTCCACTCTCCGTCCCTAACTAAAACTTCCCCTAAAACTTCGCAGCCTGCGCTTCGCTACAACGGAAATACGCGTGCCGCTTCGACTCCGGATGTAACGGCGGGGATACTGAAAACTCTACGAGCCTCTGCGCCATAATGCAAAGGCACACGCTTCGCCCGCGCTTTTTATCGCGCGGGCGAAGCGTGTGCCTCGAAGTTATGCTGGCGGCTCCGCGCCTCTATTTTTGCGCTTACCAGCGCGGACGAGGCGAGCGTTTAAGTGTCGGAATAAACGGGTTGGGCGGCGGCGGGCGGAAGTTACGCTTACACGAAAACGGCGCGCGGCTCATCGTATCGTGTGCGGCGAAATCGAGGCGCACGGAGGCAGTTATCAACTCGCGGCGGCGAAAAAAATTCTCGCTTTTATGAAGAGCAACTAATGGAGAGCCGCTTGCCCCAATCGGGTGGCGGCGCGGCGTAGCGTTCCGCTCCGGGCTGTTCCGCGAATGGGGCGCGAAGCAGTTCGAGCAATCGTTCAATCTCCGTGTAGTCACGCCGCTCGACTGCCGCGACGATGGCCTGTTGCGCCAGATAATTGCGCAGCACATATTTCGGATTGACGCGATCCATGCGGCTCTTTCGCTCGTCGTCGTCGCTCGTCTCGGCGAGCAGGCGTGCGCGGTAGCGCGCCGCCCACGCGTCGAAGGCGGCAGGCTCGATGAACATGTCGCGCAGTTCGTCTTGCGGCGAGTCGTCCGCTGTTCTGAAATTGCCGAGGCGGCGGAAGAAGTTTGTATAGTCCACGCCGTTTGCTTCGAGCAGGCCGAGCAGGCTCAGGAGCAACTCCGCGTCCGTATCGGACTCGGTGGCGAGTCCCAGCTTGGCGCGCATCAGTTCGCCGTAGTGCGCGGCGAAGGCGGGCTGGTAGGTGTCGAGCGCGGCGGTCGCTTCTTCCACCGTGACCAGGTTCACGAGTGCCTGCGCGAGCCGACTGACGTTCCAGAGTCCGACGCCGGGCTGCTGGTCGAAAGCGTAGCGTCCTGAGTAGTCCGAATGATTGCAGATGAATCCGGCTTGGTAATCGTCGAGGAAGCCGAACGGCCCGTAGTCGAGCGTGAGGCCGAGGATGGACATGTTGTCCGTGTTCATCACGCCGTGCGCGAAGCCGACCGCCTGCCACTTCGCGATGAGCCGCGCCGTGCGCCGCGCAACTTCGAGCAGGAACAGGCGATACTTATCCGGGCTTTCATGGAGTTCGGGAAAATGATTGACGATACAATAATCGGCTAACTCCCTGACGCGTTCCTGCTGGCCGCGATAATAAAAGAGTTCAAACGTGCCGAAGCGGACATGGCTCTCCGACATGCGCACGAGCATCGCCGCCGACTCTATCGTCTCGCGCCGCACCGGCTCGTCGCTCCCGACGATGCAGAGCGCGCGGCTGGAAGGTATGCCGAGCGCGTGCATCGCCTCGCCGCATAAATATTCGCGCACGGTCGAGCGCAGCACTGCGCGCCCGTCGAACCCGCGCGAGTAAGGTGTCTGTCCCGCGCCCTTCAAATGCAAGTCCCATTTCGCGCCGCGCGCATTCCTCACTTCGCCCAACAGGATCGCGCGCCCGTCGCCGAGTTGCGATACGTAGCTGCCGAACTGGTGCCCCGCGTACAGCATCGCGAGCGGCTCCGCGCCGGGAAGCGTCCGGCTGCCGCTGAAATATTCCACAAACTCCGCACGCTCCGCCTCGCGCGGGTCGAGATCAATCAACTCCGCTGCCGCCGCGTTGAAGCTGACGAGATGAGGCTCAAGAAGAGCGGTCGGGTTAACTTTGGAATAGAAGGCTTCGGGCAGGCGCGCGTAGGTGTTGTCGAACATCAACTCGTTTAATTTGCGCATCGAAACGTCTCCCCCCTTGAACTATTGAACGCTACGATAGAAGAATCACAAAGTTTGCGCCACCCGGCAGACGACGCAACGCGCCAGGAGAGCGACAGGCAGACGGCTCGACCGCAAGGCTTCTCACGCCGGATAGGTGCGGGCTGCGCCGACGACACGCCTTCACAAGTTGAATTTCAGGATCAACAGAAAGACCGTCGTGATGAAAATGATCGCCAGATAACAGGTCGCCAACACTGCACGCAGGCCGCGCCCATTTGCACCCCACAATCGCAAGCTGCCCAGGTCGCGTCTCGCCTAGTCGCTCAGGCCGCGCGTGAGCGCGCCGTGCAGTTTGGAGAGCGCGACATCGAGAATGTGATCTTCGCGCGCGATGCAGAGGCGCATGTAGTTGTCCCACACGTCGCTATCCGTGAACGCGCTGCCCGGCACGGCGGCGACGCCCGCCTGCGCGATCAATTTTTCGTTGAGCCGCATGGCATCGCCGTGCTCTTCGGGGATGCGCGCCCAGACGTAGAAGGTCGAGCCGGAATCGTAGATGCGAAAGCCCAACTCTTCGAGCACTCCGGTGACGCGCGCTCGCTTCGCCTTGAAGCGTTCGCCAAGACGCGCGTAGTAGTCCGTGTCGGCCATCAACACTTCGGCGAGAGCTTTTTGGAGCGGCGTCGGCGAGCAGACGTAGAAGACGTTGTTGGCGTTGTTGAGCGGCGCGACGAGTTTGGCGTCGCCGTAAGCGTAGCCGAGCCGCCAGCCGGAGATGTTCCAGGACTTCGAGAAAGAGTTGACCGTGACGGTGCGCTCGCGCATCCCCGCCAAGCCCGCGATGGAGACGTGCGGTTCGCCGTCGTCCGCCACGTAGTGTTCGTAGACTTCATCCGAGATGCAGAGCAGTTCAAACTCCTGACAGACCTCCGCAATCGCAGTCAGTTCGGCGCGCGTGAAAACTTTGCCGGTCGGGTTGACGGGCGTGCAGACGATGATCGCGCGCAGAGGAAACTCTCGACGCGATCTCAACTCGCGGCAACGCGCGCGCAACTCTTCCCTGTCGAACTGCAAAGACTCGCCCGTCAATTGCAAGACCTCCGCGCGGCCTCCGAGTTCTTCGATGATGCGCCGGTGATAAGGATAGTAAGGCTCGAAGATCAGTGCGGAAGCGTTTTTCAGATACGCGTCGGCGATTGCGACGAGGCCGCCCGTCGCGCCCGGCGTGATGATCAATTCGAGCGGGCTGGCGTCCGGGTCAACTTCGATGCCGTTGAACATGCGAATCTTTTCGGCCACCGCGTGGCGCAGAGTCTTCGCGCCTTCAGCCGGGCTGTAATGATTCTGGCTCGCGGCGATCATCTCGCCCGCCGCACGCGCGAGCCGCGCGTCAATCGCCAACTCGGACTGCCCCTGCACGAGATTGCCGTCCGGCTGAACGCGCCGCGTGATCAATCGAATGTCGGGCTTAACTCTTTTCACCTCGGTCATCATAAGCAGTCTCCTTTGAGGGGCGCAGGCGAAGTTCGGCGGCGAACATTCCTTGCGAGTCTTGAGTCCGGAAGCCTGTGCGGGAGGGCCAGCGTTGTGCGCGCTTCAATGGCGCGTGCGTCTGAGCAAAATTATTCCGATGATGAGAAACGCGATGCCGACGTAGATGAAAGTGCGTTGGCTGGCGACGCCGATTCCGAGAAAGGCCGTGCCCAGCGCGATAAAAGGGATGCCGCGTTTCGACATGTTGGACGCCTCCGTTTGAGGGGTTCGCTGAATTTGTTAACCGACGTGCGCTCTAAAGATACTTTTGAACCGGGAAAGTTTCAACGGCGCACGGCGGGCTTCTCGCCCCTCCGCTGAGTTGGCCGTCAAAATTCGCACGCACGCGGTTTGAATTAAAGTTTCGCGGGCGGCTTTGCTATACTCGCCCGCATGCCGAAAAAGAATTCTCCGAACAGCGTCACGGTGGGGCTGGTGCAGATGACTTGCGCGCCCGAGCCTGCGGTCAACATGAAGAAGGCGATTGCGCGCATTGGCGAGGCAGCCAAACGCGGCGCGCAGGTCGTCTGCCTGCAAGAGCTTTTCCGCTCGCAGTATTTTTGCCAGACGGAAGACATCGAACTCTTCAAACTGGCCGAGACGATCCCCGGCCCCTCGACCGAAGCCCTCTCGAAGGTCGCGCGCCAGCACAAAATCGTCATCGTGGCCTCTCTGTTTGAGAAGCGCGCCGCAGGGCTTTATCACAACACGGCTGTCATTCTCGACTCCGACGGCCAGATCGCGGGCAAGTATCGCAAGATGCACATCCCGGACGACCCGCTCTACTACGAAAAATTCTACTTCACGCCCGGCGACCTCGGCTTCGCAAGCCACGACACCGGGGTCGGCAAGATCGGCACGCTCGTCTGCTGGGACCAGTGGTTTCCCGAAGCGGCGCGCCTGACCGCGCTCTCCGGCGCGCAGTTTCTCTTCTACCCGACTGCCATCGGCTGG
>DASWNS010000316.1:0-7964 GCA_036399115.1 Pyrinomonadaceae bacterium
TCTCTTCGACCTCGCTCCATGGCGGCGCGATGACGAACCGCGTCCCCACCTCGACCGGCTGCCAACTCTTCTTCCACTCGCCCAACCAATCGCGCGCCGCCACCTCGCGCACTTCCAACTCGCCCACGCTCCCGGCAGGCAACGCGTAGACCCTCAGCGCATCGAGCACGAAACCACGCACCGCCTCGCGTTCCGGCGCGCTGGCGAAGTATCCGGCGACGCGCATCGTGCCCGCTTCTTCCGTCGTCTCCGTCCCCAACGCGCCCGCTTCCATCAAAGCGTATTCCGCCGCTTCCTCCGCCGCGCGCTCAATTTTTAACTCAACCGCATACCACATAAGAACAGTGACAAGTGAACAAGTGACAGGTGACGAGTAAGCACCAGTTAAATCAGGAACGAGTTAAAAGCGTCGCCCTGGTTTATGACTTTCGTGCGGGTGACAAGCGACGAGCAGGAAGCAACAAGCAGGAAGCGACAAGCCGAGCAGGAAGCGACGAGATGTTAACCCAGCACTTGTCACTGTCTCTCTTAACTTGTCACTCGTCACTCGTCACTGTTCCTTGATTCCCATTTCGTTTAAGGCGCGCTCGCTGTTGCGCCAGTCCTCCTGAACTTTGACGAAGAGTTCGAGGTGTACGCGGTGGCCGAGGAGTTGTTCGATGTCGCGGCGTGCCTGCGTGCCGATCTCTTTGATGCGCTCGCCCGCGCGCCCGATGATGATGGCCTTTTGCGATGCGCGTTCGACGTAGATGATGCAGTTGATGCGCGTGAAATCTTCGCGCTCCTCGTCGAAGCGTTCCGTCAGGACTGCCGTGACGTAAGGGATTTCGTCGCCCGTCGTCTGCAAAATCTTTTCGCGCACGATCTCCGCGCAGAGCGCGCGGGTTGATTGGTCGGTCAATTCGTCTTCGGCGAAGAGCGGTTCCTGTTCGGGCAGGTGCTTGACGATTCCGGCGAGCAGCGTGTCAACCATGTCGCCCGTGCGCGCCGAGAGCGGCACGATTTCGCGCCAGTCGTACTCGCCCGCGTACCACTGCATGAGCGGCAGGAGCTTGGCCTTGTCGCCCACGCGGTCAACCTTGTTCAGCAGAAGCAGCGCGGGCTTGCCCGACTCTTTGACGAGATCGAGCACGAAGCGGTCGCCGTTGCCGGTGGGCACGCTGGCGTCGCGCATCAGGAGCACGAGGTCAACGCCTTCGAGTGCGTCGTGCACGGCGGCCATCATGCGCCGGTTCAGGAGGTAGCCGGGCTGGTGCACGCCGGGCGTATCAACCAGAACGATCTGCCCTTCGGGGCGCGTGATGATGCCCTGAATCTGGTAGCGCGTCGTCTGCGGCTTGTTGGACACGGCGGCGATCTTTTCGCCGACGAGACGATTTAAGAGCGTTGACTTGCCCGCGTTCGGTCGCCCGATGAGCGCGACGTAGCCGCTCCTGTAATTTGCTTGTTCAGACATAAGGAAAAACTTTAATCGCTGCTTTAGCTCCTGACAAAGAGAGAAGCGAGTGACGAGTTGAAAACTTAAGACGTGTCTTTCATCTCGTCACTTGTCACCTGTTACTCGTCACTGCTTTATTTGTGCCGAGCGCGATTATCGCACGACGCAAACGCGCATGACGACAGAGCAGCCGCAAATAACGCCGCTCGTCCGCGCCCGCCTTCGCACGGATGACCGCAAGCGCGTCGCGTTTTTCCTCCCTCGTCCAGCGCGCGAGATCGGGGACCAGCGCGAGCACCAGCGCGAAGTTTGAGAAGGCGCGTTCCTCCGCTTCATTGAAAGGTTCACGATTCGCGCCGAGCGCGCGCCCGACCGCTTTGACGGACGCGTCGCGAATCGCCTGCGCCTCGCCGTCGAGTTCCCGCGCCATTCTGCGGTTGATCGCCAGACCGATGTTTCGCACCTGAAAGCTGTCCCACGCGCCCGGCGGCGGCGTCGCCGTAGCGTCGCGCGTCTCGAACAACATGTGGCCGGAGGCGAGACGACGGAGCAGGCGCGGAGGCGTGCGATAGTCTCTGCGCGCGGCGAGCCTGCGTTCTTCCGTCGCCAACAGTTTCGCCAACTCCTCGCGCGTGGGACGAAAGCCCAGCTTGCGATAGAACCAGAACGCGCCCGACGCGATGCCTTCCTCGTTGCCCGACCCGCCGAGTTGATACGGGTCTATCGAAAAAGTGTCGACGCCCGACACCTGCTTGTAGAGCCGCATCAGGCGCGCGTAAGCCCACGCCGATTCGCCGTCGCGAAACGTGTAGAACAGGTTGAGGCCGATCTCCACGCGCTCGAAGAGCGACAGCCCTTCGTGATAACCCATCGGCACGCCGTTCTTGAAAAATATCCCGCAGTGATAGGCGAGCAGCGGCAGGCGGCGTTCGGGACGCACGCCCCACAGGAAAATCTCAAGGCCGCGCCCCGCCTCTGCGCGCAGGACGCGCTCCGGGTCGCCATGCGTGAAGCCGTGCAGTTCACGAAAACGGACGGCCATCGTGTCGCGCCCGGATGCCAGCAGCCTTTCGCCTTCGGCGCGCGACAGACGCTCGACGCGCAGCCTCCTCCCCGGCGCGTCCAACTCATGCGCCAGAGAGACTTCGCGGCGACCGAGCAAGGGAGCGTCGTGATAAAAAATTTCGCGCGCCCGTCGTCTCCGCCGCATGAGCGTGCGCGTGGCTTTCGACTTGCCGAGTTCCCAGCGCACCCACAGCTTGAGCGGCTCGAACAGTTCCGCACGCGCCTTGTCGCCGGTGGGCAGACGCTCGAACGCCCTGACGAGCCAAGCGAGATCGCTCTCGCCCTTGCGCTTGGCGGCGCGCAGCCATGCGAGAGCGGGCGCGTGCGCGTCCACGTAAGCGTCCTCTTCAAAGAGCGGCAACAATCTCGGCCACACGAGGTTCAAGTGCGCGTGGTCTGCTTCTTCGTCCCAGACGAGCGAGACGCGCCGAGGGTGCGTGCGTGCCAGCCAGCGCGTGATGTCGTAGCCGAAGACGGCTGTGAACCCGGTCGCGGCGATGCCTGACACGTCCGGCTGCTCGAAGGGCGTGAGGTCTGCGCCCGAAGCGCGCAGGCGTTCGACGCGCGCCGCGAATGAATCGAGAATCTTCTCCGTGTGTGCGAGGAGCGACGCGCTCTGCGGATACGCGCGCAGGTAGAGCGTAATTTCGTGAAAGCGAATGAGCGTCTCCGCCTCCGTGAAACTGCGTCGCGTCGCCTGTCTGAGCACACGCTCAAGACGCGCACGCTCGCGCGGGTCGCCGCCGGGACGCTTCAACTCGTCGAGTCGGTCGAGCAGTTGTTCGATTGATGGTGCGGGCATGCGCGATTCGGAGCGTGAACAATTTAGACGAGCGGGAACCTTCTAGCGTAAGCCTCCGGGCAAGTCAACGCGCTTCGCATCCCGCTTCGACTTACAGAGGCCGACGGGTGTTGAGTTCCGCCGTCTGCATCTTTAGTGAAGAACGAAACGCGCCGCAGTCTGTTGACAGGCGGCGCGTTAGTTTGTTGACAGGCGGCGCGTTGTTGGGATGACGATGACGCGCCTTCGCGGCACAGGCGGCTACGGCCTGGAGACTATTTCTGCGCCATCTCGCCGTTGACTTTCAGGACTTCGAGCGTCATCTCGGCGGAGGCGTAGAGGTCTTTCACGTCGAGCCATTCTTTGACGGTGTGAATGGCGCGCATGCCTGTGCCGAAGTTGGCGCATTCGATACCGCGCTTGTTGAAGATGTTGGCGTCGCAGCCGCCGCCGGAAGCCAGCGTCTCAACTTTCTGGCCGAGGCGGGCGGCGGCCTTGTAGACGAGTTGGACGACGCGCGAACTGTCCGGCACGTCCATCCCGGAGTATTCGCGCGTGACGTGCGACTCGACGCGCCCCTTCGTCGTCACGCCCGCCACCGTCACTTCCCACTTCGCCGCCGCGTCTTCCAGACACTTGATCATGTGCGCGGTCTGCGCTTCGAGTTTCTTGTCGTCGAGCGAGCGCGCTTCGCCGCGCAGCAGCACGAAGTTGGTCGTGATGTTCGTGGCCTTGCCGCCTTCGATGACGCCGATGTTGGCGGTCGTCTCGTGGTCGATGCGCCCGAGTTTCATGTTGTGAATGGCTTCGGCGGCGATGCGGATGGCGGAGATGCCCTCTTCCGGCGCGACTCCCGCGTGCGATTCGAGGCCGTAGATTTTGAAATCCATGTGATCGGCAGAGGGGCCTTTGGTGAAGAGGAAGCCGGGGTCGTCCGAGTCGAAGACGAGGCCGTATTTCGCTTTCAACTTCGACGTGTCCACGTGCTTTGCGCCGAGCAGTCCGACCTCTTCGCAGATCGAGAAGACGGCTTCGATAGGCGCGTGCGGGATGTTCTGTTCTTGCAGGCAGCGGATGGTTTCGAGGATGACGGCGCAGCCGGATTTGTCGTCGCCGCCGAGCACGGTCGTGCCGTCGGAACGGATGATGTCGCCCTCGACGATGGGCTTCACGCCCTCGCCGGGCACGACCGTATCCATGTGCGCGCTCATCATGATCGTCTCGGCGTCCGGGATCGTACCGGGGAAGCGCGCGATGACGTTGCCGGAGTTGCCGCCGACCTTCTCTCCGGCGTCGTCTATTTCCACCGTCGCGCCCATCTCTTCGCAATATTTTTTGATGCGCTCGGCCACGTCGCGCTCCTTGCGCGAGACGCTGTCAATCTGGACGAGTTCGAGCAGTAAGTTTTTAATGCGCTCCTGGTTGATCATTTCTCCTCCGTTATCCCGGCAAGCATAAATTGTAGAAAGGCTTGGCTCAATCCTACGATACGCCGCGTTTTGTCTGCAATATCAACGATGCCTGACGTTGAGGGAAAATTAGTCGTTCAGCGCGTCGAGCGCGCGTTGGAGTTCGTCGCGCTTGGCAAAGAGTGCGGCTTCGTCGGCGTCTGCGGAGACGTGGATCAGGGGGGCGAGACGGACGCGCGCGCGTGTGAAGGGATAGGGAATCTGGAGTGCGTCCCAGGTCGGCGCGGCGTAATAGCGTGCGGCGTCTACAGTGAAGGGGAGAATGGGCGCGCCGGTTTTTTTGGCTAAGAGCACTGCGCCCATTTTGGCGACGTAGCGGGGACCACGCGGCCCGTCGATGGTGAACCCGCCGGGGCGGCCTTGCCGCATCAGTTTGATCATCTCGATGAGCGCGCCGACCGCGCCGCGCGAACTTGAGCCGCGCGCTGCGCCGTAGCCGAAGCGTTGAATGAAGCGCGCGATGTATTCGCCGTCGAAACTTCTTGAGGTCATCACGACGATGCCGCGCCGCCGGAAGAAGTAGGTGCCGAGAAAGACGCGGTTGTGCCAGAAGGTGTAGATCGGCTGCTTCCCTCCGCGCGTCGCAGCCTCCCAATGCTCCCAGCCTTCGACCTCGAAACGCGCGGTGCGCCCGACGAGGTTGATGAGCACGTAGAAGGCGAGGTCGGCGGCGCGGATGACGAAGCGTTGCCTGAATGAGTAAGCGGAGAGCGAGGCGAAGCGGTCGGCGCGCGCCGGAGGACTCGGCTCGTCGGCGTGCGTCGGAGTCTTCTCAAGGCGGCGCGAAACTGTCTGCCCGCCGTCGGGCGCATGCGTTTCGCGGCGCGCGGGGGGCGACTCGCCTTCGGGTTCTTCGCCTTTGTCGAGAGAGACTTGCATGGGATAAACCGCGCGAGTCTAGCAGAAATGCGGGTTGTTTTCGATTTAAGGGCACGGGGCGCGTGCGCGGTTGCCGCTTTCGCGGCTGCTTTCAGGTTGGGGCGTGTGCTATATTCAGGAAACCTCGTGCCGTTTTATGGCGTACTCGTAAAAATGGAAGCGTGTCTCCCTCAGGCGCGCTTTTTCCGTGCCTCGCCCCGCTCTGTAAGGAGTCTGAAGTGGAATCGGTGATTGATGGATAAACGTCGAATCCTGATCGTGGATGCCAACAAGGAACTGCGCACGCTCCTGTCGCAGGTGCTTGGCGAGTTCGGCCACGAAGTAGTGGCTACGGGCAACCGCGACGATGCGCTCGCCCGCGAAGACCTCGAAGACTTCGATCTCATCATCAGCGATTTGACGGAAGACGCCGAAGGCAACGTGCAGGTCTTGAGCGAGATCAAGCGCCGCAGGCTCGTCGTGCCCGTCGTCGTCTCCTCGGAAGACTCGCAGCATCCCGGCCTCGTCAAAGCCTTCAAGATGGGCGCGGCCAACTACCTGCGCCGCCCTTACGACAAACAGGAACTCCAAGCCATCGTCGAAAAAACACTCGGCTACAAGCTGCGCTTCGTCGAAGACATGAAGGTCGTGCCGTTCGTGCGCGAGCGGATCGAGTTCGAGTTGCCGAGCGATCTCTCTTTGATGAACGGCGTCCTGCATTACCTGCACGAGCGCGCGTCGAAACTCGGCCTCATCAATCCCGAACGCTCCAATCTCTTCATCGCGCTCGACGAGGCTTTCGTCAACGCCGTCAAGCACGGCAACAAGTATGATCAAAAGAAACTCGTGCGCATCACCGCCGATCTCTCCCCGAAGGAAGCGCGCTTCACCATCGAAGACGAAGGCGAGGGCTTCAACGTCAAAGATGTGCCAGACCCGCGCGACCCGGCCAACCTGTTCAGGACTTCGGGGCGCGGCGTCCTCCTGATTTACAACATTATGGACGAGGTGGCGTACAATGAGCGCGGCAATCGCCTGACGATGGTGAAACGTCCCGAAGAATCGTTCGACCATAAACTGATTGACTCGCTCACTCCCGAAGACCACGACCGCCGCCGACGCACGCGCCGCCGCCCGACCTCTAACAGCGGATGATGTTTCGCTCGCGCCGCCCGCTGCCGCCAGCGTCGTCGCGACGGCGACACACGTTGACGACAGCCGCGACAGCGGCGCGCTCCCGACGCGACAGGCGTGGCGTTGGTGGCTTCCGCCCACGCTCTCCGCGCTCCTCTTCACCATCTATTTTATAGACCCGTTCGCCGGTGACTGGGACGCGCTCGACTACACGGTTCATGCCGTGCGCGGCGAGCCGTCTTCCATGCTCTTCGGGCGCATGCTCTTCATCTTCATAAACCACGCGGCCTATCGCGTGGCACACGCGCTCTTCGGATTGCCGTCCGAGCAAGCCTACCTGCTCTTCAAATACATGGTTGTCGTGCAGACGCCGTTTGCCGTCGTCGCCTGCTGGACGCTCGCGCGTGAGTTGTCGGGTTCGCTGCGGACGGCCACGGTCGCCGCTTTCATGCTCGCGCTCTCGCCCTTCTTCATCGTCTATAGCGGGCAGGCGATGACGGAGACGCCTTCGATCCTGCTGCTCTCGATTGCGCTCATCACGCACCTGCGCGGCGTGCGCGCTCGCGTGAACTGGCAGGTGCTCGCGGGCGCGGCGTTGCTCGGCCTGTGTGTGAACATACGCGAGCCGGTCGGCTTCTTCGGCGTGTGGCTCGTCCTCGCGCCGCACTGTTGTTACGGGTGGAGACTACAGCGGCGCGAACTATTTTTGACCGCGCTGGCCTGCGCCCTCTTCTTAACCTGCGCGCTCGCGCCCTTCGCCCTCTGGTGGCTGCTCGACGTGCGCGGCTATCGCGCAAACTGGTACGGGTGGCTCGCTTCGATGCGCGCGGAGTCGGCGGTGCATCCGGTCAAACTCTCGAACCTCGTGCCCTTCCTCCAACTCTTCTTCATCGCCGCCCCGGCCACGTTCCTCGCGCTGCCGTTCGCACTGCAACGCGAATGGCGCGAGGGGCGCAAGGCGACGCCGATCTTCGTGATGGCGCTCGTCGGCCTGTTCGTCCAACTGATGCTGCTGGCAAACTACAGCACCGTGCTCAACGGGCGATACCAGTTGACGGGACTGCCCGGACTCTTTCCCCTCACCGCCGCTTACCTGCTTCGTCGCACGTCGGAGCGCACGCGCCGCCGTCGTAGTAGTACCAGTAGTAACAGCCGCAGCCCGCGTCGAGCTTTAGTCTATACTTGCGCGGTCGTCGCCTGCGCCTCGCTCCTGACCGGA
>DASWNS010000317.1:0-1937 GCA_036399115.1 Pyrinomonadaceae bacterium
TCTTGAGAATGACAACCGTTTGATCGTCGTCGCGTTCCTGCCCGCCCGTCCAGTTGTCCACTTCCGTGAAGATCAGTTGGCGCAGTTCGTCGGCGCTCTTGTCACGGTTTTTGCGTACGAGGTGCGCGAGGCGATGTTCGGTGTACTCCGCGCCGCGCGGGTTGTCGGCTTCGCTGATGCCGTCGGAATAGATGACGAGCACGTCGCCGCGTTCGAGCGTGGTGCGCGCCTCGGTGTAGCGCGCCCACTCGAACGCGCCGAGCACTGTCCCGCCCTCTGTGAGATGTTCGACCGTGCCGCTCCCGGCGCGGATGAGGAGCGCATCGTTGTGCCCCGCGTTGGTGTAGCGAAGCTGCCGCGTCGCGTCGTCGTAGAGCGCGATGAAGAGCGTGGCGAAACGGTTCGAGTCGGTGCTGTGGCAGAGTTGCTCGTTGATGCTCGCGGCCATCTGCTCGACGGCGCACTCAATATCGACGCCCGTGACGCCGCAGGGCATTTCCACATTCTGCCCGCTCGCGCCGCTGCCGCCGATGGCCGTCGTCGCCGCCGCGCGCGCCGACAGCGTGCGCATGCGCTCTGCGAGAATGGTGGCCTGTGCGCGCAACGCGGCCTGTAAGTTCGACATGACGAGCGCGGCGGAGACGCCTTTGCCCGCCACGTCGCCGAGCGCGAAGGCGACCAGACCGGGCGCGATCTCCACGTAGTCGTAATAATCGCCCGCCACGCCGCGCGCCGCGCGACACTCGCCCACGATCTCCGCCGCGCTCAAGTGCGGCACCTTGCGCGGAAAGAGTTGCGCCTGCACTTCCGCCGCGATCTCTACCTCACGCTCCAACCTCTCGTGCTTGACGCGCTCTTGCAGCAACGACTCGATATTGGCCGACATCTCGTTGAAGGCTTCGGCCAGTTCGCCGAGTTGGTCGCGCGAGCGGACGCGGACGCGATGCGAGAAGTCGCCGCGCTTGATGAACCCGGTCGCGCGGTGAAGTTTATGTACGGTGCCCGTGACGGCGCGCGTCAGCCACGCGGCGGACAAGAGCGCGAACAGTTCGAGGAGCAGAAAGACGACGGCGACAAGGATGAACGCGCCTTGAAAGTAGCGACCGAGATCACTCTCCTGAAAGAGTTGATTCGCCATAGCGAAGGCCGAGAACTTACAGAGGAAGGCCGCGCGTTGCGACACCGCGCCGTCCGTCCAACTAGTCGCCGGAAGCACGATCATCGAACTCATATCGACCGGATCGCCCAACTGGTCTTTGCTGAAATCGATGACCACCCTGCGCCCGCCTTCGACGATCTCCAATTTCAGTTCGTCCTCGCGGCTCATCCTGCGCGCACGCGGGGGGCCGAGCGAGATGGAGCTTCCCGTCCACCCTTGCGTGAACCGCACGGCGGCCATCTCCGCGCCGATAAAGAACGGCTGCACCTGCAAATCCGTATTCAGGCGCAACTGCTCGACGAAGACACGGCTCACCGGCAGGACGAAGAGCAGCAACACCTCCCGCTCGCCCGCGCGCGCGCGCACGAACGCACGCATCGAGGGCGTGCCGAAGGCTTCCTCGGAAGAAGGCGGCGGCGGCAGGTAGGCGAAACCGTGCCACTCTTCGCGCGCGCGCAGCCACGCGGGCAGCGGCGCGCCGATTGGCGTCTGGTCATTGCCGACGCCGCGCACGCGTTCATCGCGCGGCTCGCTCATGTACTGCGCCGGTTTACTGCCGTCAACCGCGCCGTTTCCGCTCCACACGGCGACACGCGCGCCCGGCAGCGACGGTTGCAGCAGTTCGACACGTTCATCCAGCCAGGCCTGCGCGGCGCGCGTGTCGCCGTTCTGCGGCACGCGCTGGAGGAAAGCCTCTGCGAGCGTGCGCGCGTTGGCCTGCGCCTGATTCTCCTTGTCCACGAGTTGCACTTTGACGATGCGCGTCATCATCTGGCTC
>DASWNS010000318.1:0-7897 GCA_036399115.1 Pyrinomonadaceae bacterium
AGGGCGTGCGGACGTTCGTAGAGGTCGGCCCCGGCAAAGTTCTCTCCGGATTAGTGCGGCAGACGATCACGGACGCGCGCTGTCTGAACGTTGCAGACCCGGCCAGCCTCGCAGCCACGCGCGCGGCGATGGCCGAAACGCAGGCCGCGAGCGGTGGCAATTAACGTGCGGGCGTGTTTTAATTTGCCCCTAACACATAGACCAAGTTTTTCTATTTTTTAATTGACCGAAGGAGCAGAACTAGTATGCCCGAGCAAGCAGAGATCGAGACTAAAGTGAAACAAATCATTGTGGACGAACTTGGCGTGGACGAAAATGAAGTGACGCCCAACGCGCGCTTCATAGACGATCTGGGAGCCGACTCGCTCGACACCGTCGAACTCGTCATGCGTTTCGAAGAAGAGTTCGGCATCGAGATTCCCGATGAGGACGCGGAGAAAATTCAGAGCGTGCGCGACGCCTACAACTATATCGATCAGCACTTGAACAAGGCGTAAGACAGTCGCCGCGAGTTGGCGTGCCGCTTGGCCGTCGCTCGTTCGCCGCTGTTTCAGATCGGTCGGAAATTTTCTGTTGCCCGGCGATGTTCGCCCGCGCGCCAAAAGCGCGTGTTGCTGGCAGGGGCAACGGCACGAGCAATCCCTCGGAGGGAGGAGCAGTAATTTGAAACGTCGCGTCGTCGTCACGGGACTCGGCCTCGTCACTCCCGTCGGTTTGACAGTTGAATCCACTTGGGCTGCCCTGTTGGCGGGGCGCAGCGGCGTGGGCTATATCGAGAAGTTTGATACGACAAAGTTCTCCGTCAAGATCGCCGCCGAGATCAAGGAGTTCGACCCGCTCAAGTTTGTCGAGAAGAAAGAAGCGCGCAAGATGGGCGCGTTCATTCATTACGCCATCGCCGCCTCCGACGAGGCGATCTACGATAGCGGCCTCATCGAGCGCGGGCAGAAGTTTGCGCCCGACGTGGCCGAGCGCGTCGGCACCTACATCAGCAGCGGCATCGGCGACTTCTGGGCTATCGAACGCGAGCACTCGAAACTGCTGGACGACGGACCCGGTCGCGTCTCGCCCTTCTTCATCCCTTCGGCCATCGTCAATCTGGCCGCCGGTCAAGTCTCCATCCGCAGCGGCGCGAAAGGTCCCAACTCGGCCACGGCCACGGCCTGCGCCGCCGGGGCGCATGCCATCGGCGACTCTTTCCGCATCATCGAACGCGGCGACGCCGACGTGATGATCTGCGGCGGTGCGGAGTCGGCCATCACGCCGATGAGCGTGGCCGGATTCGCCGCCATGCGCGCGCTCTCGACGCACAACGCAGACCCCGCGCACGCCTCGCGCCCGTTTGAACGCGACCGCGACGGTTTCATCATCGGCGAGGGTGCGGGGATCATGATCCTCGAAGAATTGGAGTTTGCCAAAGCACGCGGCGCGAAGATTTATGCGGAGATCGCCGGCTACGGCGCGACCGCCGATGCGTTTCATATCACAATGCCCGACGAAACCGCTTCGGGCGCGATCCGCGTCATGCAGATGGCTCTGCGCGACGGCGGAGCGCAGCCCGAACAGGTGGACTACATCAACGCGCACGGCACTTCGACTCCCTACAACGACAAGTTTGAGACGCTCGCCATCAGGAAGACTTTCGGCGAACATGCCGACCGTCTCGCGGTCAGTTCGACGAAATCCATGACGGGGCACCTGCTCGGCGCGGCGGGCGGCATCGAGGCGGTCTTCTCGGTGCTCTCCATCACGCGCAACATGCTTCCGCCGACGATCAACTACGTCAACCCCGATCCCGAATGCGATCTCGATTACGTGCCGAACGAAGCGCGCGAGGTGCGCGTCAACTACGCGCTCTCGAACAGTTTCGGCTTCGGCGGCACGAACGCCGCGCTGCTTTTTAAACGTTACGAGGAATGAAGGAGCCGTTAGCTGTCAGCGAATAGCGGTTAGCCTTTTTCTTCCGGCTAACAGCTCACCAGCTAACGGCTCATAACTAACCCATGAAAATCATTGTGCTCATGAAGCAGGTCGCCAACAAGGATGCGATCCTGCGCATCAACAAAAGCGAGACGTGGATCGAAGAGGGCGACCTGTCCTATGAGGTCAACGAATCGGACGGCTACGCGCTCGAAGAAGCCCTGCGCCTGAAAGAGAAACACGGCGGCGAAGTCGTCGTCTGTTCGATGGGGCCGCAGCGCGTCAAGAGCGTCATCAAGGATGCGCTCGCACGCGGCGCAGACCGCGCGCTCCACATCGTCTCCGACGACGGCGGCGCGCAACTCGGTCCTTATGCGGCGGCCAAAGTCTTGTCCGCAGCGATTAAAGACGAGGGGGCTGATCTCATCCTCACGGGTTTGCAATCCGACGACAACGGCTACGCGCAGACGGGCGTGATCCTCGCGGAACTGCTCGGGCTGCCGCACGCGACCATCGTGATCGAGGTTGACGCGTCGAATGAAGGGTTGCGTGTGAAGAGGGAACTTGAGAGCGGCTGGTACCAGTGGTACGCGATGTCACGTCCCGCGCTCTTAACGATTCAATCGGGCATCAGCCAGATTCGCTACGCGACTTTGAAGGGCATCATGGCGGCGAAGAAGAAGGAGATCAAAGAGATCGCGCCCGCCGCCGATGCCGCGTCTTCAGCCGCGCACCAGCGTGTCACGAAAGTTTACTTTCCGCAAAAGACCAAGCAGACGCAGTTTCTCGGCGACGGCGACGCCAAAGCCGGAGCCGCTCAACTCGCAGAGAAGTTGCGCACGGAAGCCAGAGTATTTTAAGAGCCAGTAGCTTTCAGCTATCAGCTGTCAGCTTAGAAATCGCTGAACCGCTGAAAGCTGACGGCTGATAGCTGATAACTAAATTTATATGCCAAATGGAATTTTAGTCTTCGCAGAGCACCGGGGTGGTGCGTTCAACAAAACTTCCTTCGAAGCCATCGCCGCCGCGCAGCAACTCGGCGCGTCGCTCGGTCAAAGCGTCACGGCGGTCGTGCTCGGCACGGATGCGACGCTGGCGGGAGAAGTCGCTGCGTACAAACTGGACAAAGTCGTCTCGGTTGAGAACCCGAAGTTGGCCGACTACACGCCGGACGCCTATGCCGACGCGATGGAGCGAGCCGTGCGCGCGCTCGACCCGCAGTTCGTCATCATGCCGCACACTTATCTCGTGCGCGATTACGCGCCGAAACTCGCGGCGCGCTTCGGGAAGGATTTGATCAGCGATTGCGTGCGCGCCACGGTCGCCGACAATGCGGTCACGTTCTCGCGCCGCATCTTTCAAGGGAAGATTGACGCCGACGTGGTTTCGAACGACGAGCCGCCCGTGTTTGCGACGTTTCAGTCGGGCGCGTACCGCGCGGACCAGGCGGAGCGCGGCGGCGACGGGGCACCGGCGGCGGTCGAGTCTTTGCAAGTCGAAGTGGGCGAAGTGAGGATGCAGCCGGAGACGCCTTTCCAGGAGGTGAAGCAGGCGGTTGACCTGACGAAAGCCGACACCATCATCGCCATCGGGCGCGGCATCAAAGGGCAGGAACACATCGCGCTCGCGGAGCAACTGGCCGCCGCGCTCGGCGGTGAGATCGCCGCTTCGCGTCCAATCTGTGATGCCGGTTGGCTGCCGATTGATCGACAGATCGGTTCTTCCGGTCAGACCGTCACGCCGAAACTCTACATCGCGCTCGGCATCTCCGGCGCGATCCAGCATCTCGTCGGCATGAAGAACGCGAGCACCATCGTCGCCGTCAACAAAGACCCCGAAGCCCCCATCTTCGACATCGCCGACTACGGCATCGTCGGCGACCTCTTTGAAGTGCTCCCGGTCTTGACCGAAGAGATCAAGAAACTCAAGGGCTAGGCCGCGGCAAAGCAAACTCCATAAGATCGAGACGGGGGCGGCGTGTGATAAACGCGCCGCCTCTCTTTTTCGAGCCGCTCACTTACGGCTTTGCAGGTCGCGCAAGTCCTGCACAACTTCCTCAGGCTTCCACTCGTTCCCGCGATACATTTTGTAAAGTTTGCCGTCGGGCGCAATGACGGCGGTCCTGAGAGCGTGGACGATCTCATCGCCCTCCTGCTTGTAGGCCATGCCGAAAAAATTGGCCGTGCGTTGAATCGCCTGTGGCTCGCCCGTGGCAAATTCCCAGCGCGCAAACTTCTCGTCGCCGTAGTTTTCCGTGTGGGCTGCGCCGTAACTGCGCAAGACCTTCGGCGTGTCGTACGCCGGATCGAGCGTGATGCTGAGAAGATGCGCGCCCGCCCTCAACTCCGGCGACTTGTCCAACTCGCGCCTGATCGCTGCGAAGTTGTTGCTCATCAGGGTGCAATAATCGGGCAGGGGGCAGCGCGTGTAGATGAAAGTGATGACGAGCGCGCGCCCGCGATATTGTTGCAGGTTGATCGGTTTGCCGTCCTGATTGACGAGCGACACGTCGGGGACGCTCGCGCCGATTTCGGGTTCGCGCAGTAGCGCTCCGTCCGAAGACTCTCCGGCCTTGCTCTCTCCGGGGATAGCCTGCGTGATGATCGGATTTTCGAGACGCGTGCGTTCGGCGTCAACCACGAGCGTCGCCTGTATCGTGTCGCCCGCGCGCATGACATCGTAGGCCGCCTCTTCCTTGAGCGTGAAGGGCATCGTCATCGCTTCCATGAAATCGGGGATGGCTTCGTGCTCGATCACCACCTGTTGCTGCGCCTTGTTGAAAGAGACGATCTTTCCTTTCAACTCATAACGCTGGCCTCGGTTCGGGTCGGGCGGCGGGGGCGAGCAGGCTGCGAAAACTATACCGGTTAACAGGATCGGGAGTAACCATTGAGCGCGGCGTCTATCGTCTGAAATCTTCTTCATGGGTAAAGTTTATCAACAATTATCCTCGAACAATTTTTAGAATTACACGCTATGTATAGCATTTAAGCGAAGCCGCTCCCAATCGCGCGGGCGGACGAGATGGCAGACCGCGTACGCTTCGTGCAGTCTTTTGTCGATTTAACCGTGTGGCAAAATCGAAACACGACTGCAAGTAACCTCGCTAAGCGGGTTAAATCCTGTGTTTCCGGTTTTTAATGCTCCGCAGGAAAATATCGCCATGTAACTTTTTCAATTCAGAGTCAACCGCTGCCTCGCGGGCGCGCGTTGGAAAGCACCTGTCTCCGTGCCCGACTTATGGGTTATCGCCTCTATTACGTGCAGTTAGCGTTTCCCGGTGAAGTTGCCGGTGGAGGTGTCGGAAGCCGGGGAACGATAGTTGCCATGTGTGTCTGCGAAACATGTGTTTTCATTCGGTTGGGCGCGCTCAAGTTCTCCTTACCAACCTCACTATTACAAAGGAAGGTGCCTTGATTTGCAGCAGATCAGAATCCTTTATGCCGAGGATTACGATTTAGTCCTCTTTACGGTCAAGCAGTTATTAGAACTCGAAGGGTGGCAAGTTGATATTTGTCGCGACGGTTTGGCCGCGCTGAAGAAACTCGAAAGTGACGATCACTATGATCTGATCATTCTCGATGCGCAGATGCCCGGAGAGAGTGGTTTGGCGTTGGTACAAAGGGCGCGCCAGTTGGCACACCGCCGCCGCGTCCCGGTCATCATGTTCACGGGTAGCCTGCGGCGCGAAGAGGCTCTGGCAGCAGGCGCAGACGCTTTCCTGAATAAACCGACCGGCTTGAAAGACCTGATCGCTACCTGCAATTCGCTGCTCGACAAGCGCGTGATCAGTGAAAGGGAGACGAGCGACGACCTGCAAAAGTCGGTCGGCAACCTTCACCGTTAGAAAGGGACGCACACGAGCGTCCGAAGTTTTAGATGTCCAAAGTGCCGTCCTCTGTGCGGAGTTAGACGGTAGGTTTGATGCTTTAAATTTGCTACCTCACCCGCATTAAGTTAGGAAGGCCGCGTTCGGCTTAAGGGCTTGCGAATAGTCTGCACTATTCGCAAGCCTTTGGCTTTTTTGCGTGAGACAAAAGAGCGCGAGCAGAAAAATTGATGAGGCGTAGGCGACGCGCGACGCCCACGCGACCGACGTAAACGAGTGCCGCCGAAATATGGTAGGATGCCTCCATCTTCGCAACGCTTATGTTAACTATGAATGAAGAGAAACGGCGCGCACGGATTCTCGACGGAGCGCGCGTGGCCGAAGAGATCAAGCGCGAAGTGGCAGGCGACGTGGCGCGCTTGAAGGAGATGCACGATTACGCGCCGTGCCTCGTGGCAGTTCGGGTCGGGAACGATCCGGCGTCAGCCGTCTACGTGCGCAACAAGGTGCGAACCAGCGAAGCGTTGGGGCTGCGCTCCGAGCATCACGAGCTTCCCGAAGAGACGACGCTTGAGCAACTGCTCGCGGAGATTAAGACTCTCAACGCGCGGGATGATGTGGACGGCATCCTCGTGCAACTGCCTCTGCCGCGCGGCATAGACGAAACGCGCGTGCTCGAAGCGATTGATCCGGCAAAAGACGTTGACGGTTTTCATCCGATCAACGTGGGACGTTTAACGCTGGGTCGCACGGGGTTCGCACCCTGCACGCCCGCCGGGATCATCGAATTGCTGACGCGCGAAAAAATTGAGCTGCGCGGCCAGCATGCCTGCATCGTCGGTCGAAGCCACATCGTCGGTCGCCCGCTCGCGCAACTTTTGCTGCAACACGACGCCACCGTCACCATCTGTCATTCGCGCACACGCGAACTGCCCGCGCACACGAGGCAGGCCGACCTTCTCATCGCAGCCGTGGGGCAGACGGGCTTGATTCGCGCCGAACATGTGAAGCCCGGCGCGACCGTCATCGACGTGGGGATGAACAAGATCACCGACGCACAGACGGCAAGAGATTTTTTCGGAGAGAACTCCGCCTCGCGCATCGAAGCGATCAATAAACGCGGGTTCACGCTCGTGGGCGACGTGCATCCGGCGGAGGTGTCGCGTGTGGCGGGTCAACTGACGCCTGTGCCGGGCGGCGTCGGCCCCCTGACGGTGGCGATGCTCATGCGAAACACTCTGACGGCGGCAGAGCGGCGGCGCGGGCTGTCTTAAAGAGATGTTGCGCGCCGGACTGACAGGATCAATTGCGGTCGGGAAGTCGTTCGTCTCATCCGTGTTCGCGGAGTCGGGCTGTTATGTGCTCGACGCAGACCGTACGGCGCGCGAAGTGGTGGCGGCGGGAAGCCCCGGCTTACGCGCCGTCGCAGATGCTTTCGGCTCGGAAGTGCTACAGGCGGACGGCGAGCTTGATCGTGCGAAACTCGGTGCGATAGTCTTTGGCGACGAGACGAAGCGTGCGCGTTTGAATGAGATTCTGCATCCCCTGATTATCGCGGCGCAGAACGATTGGTTGCGGCAGCGAGAGCGGGAAGACGCGCGCGGGATCGGCATCGTGGATGCCGCTTTGATGATCGAGACGGGGAGTTACAAGCGTTTTGATAAATTGATCGTGGTTCATTGCCGCGCGGAGTTGCAACTCGAACGTCTCGTCAAACGCGATGGCCTGACGGTGGCGGAAGCCGTGCGGCGCATCGAGGCGCAGATGCCGCAGGAAGAGAAGAAAAAGTTTGCGGATTACCTGATTGATACATCAAACGGTTTTGAAGATGCGAGAGCGCAGGCGTCGGCGGTCTACGAAAAGCTGAAAGCATTGGCGACGCAGAGTTGACGTTTTCGCACAGACGCTTGCAAAAGTTGATGCGGAAAAGAGGACGCAAAATATTTCCCGGTCTTAAACTGTCGCGCTGGCGCGCGCCGCTGGCCGTGTGTCTCGCAGTGACGCTGACGATTGCGAGCGGCGGGTGCTTTTCGAGCGACGAGGGCGAACTCTATTACGGGAGCGTGCGCGTGCCGTCGCGGCAGGAGTTTCGTTGGAGCGACGGCGGCCTGCCGCAAATTTTCGACCCCGCGCTCGCAGCCGCTCCGC
>DASWNS010000319.1:0-2973 GCA_036399115.1 Pyrinomonadaceae bacterium
TTGTCTTTATCGAGGAGGAAGGCGTAGACGACAGCAATCTCGTAGGCCGTCACCCATTGTTGTTTGCGCCGGGCGACGAGTTCTTCCACGATGCGGCGGGCTTCCTCCTTGCGCCCGCTGATGGCTAAGACGTGGGCGAGCTTGGCGCGCGTCGTCGGCGTGTCGCCGGAGAAGGCGCGCTCCCTTTCATAGACGGCGAAGGCCGCGTCCGTCATCCCCTTCTGCTCATACGCCCAACGCAACACGATCTGCGCCGAAGCCGAACCGGGATCAATGGCGAGAGCTTTGCGACACTGTTCGATAGCTTCGTCGTACCGCCGCGCGTGGAAGAGAATGTTGGCGACCGCCGTGCTGATGACGGCGGAGCGCGGGTCGAGTTCCTCCGCGCGCTTGATTTCGAGCAACGCCTCGTCGTGTCGTTCCATGACGGAGAGGTTGAAGGCGTACCAGTGGTGCGCGGTCGCGTAGTTCGGGTTAGAGTTGATGGCGCGGCGAAACTCCGCTTCTGCGCCTTGCAGGTCGCGTTCGTAGTGAAATTTGACGAAGGCGAGCGAGACGTGGGCTTCGGCCAGCGTATCGTCGAGCGCGACGGCGCGCTCCGCCGCTTCTTTAGCCCGCGCGAAAGCGTCTGCGGGCGGCGGTTCGAGATACCAGTTCTGGAGCGCGTAGCAATCGGCCAGACCCGCGTAGGCGAGGGCGAAGCGCGGGTCTTTGGCGATGGCCTGCTCGAAATTCGAGATCGCCATGCGCAACCCTTCGGGCGTGCGCTTGCCCCAGTGGTAACGCCCGGCGAGATAAAGCTGTTGCGCCTCGCTGTCCTCCGTGTAGTGCTTCGAGAGACGACGCTGCTCGTCGCTCGTCAGTTCGAGACTGAGCGCGCGCACGACACGCGCGGAGATCGAGTTTTGCAGCGTTGACATGTCGGTGAAACGCTCGTTGAACTTCTCCGCCCAGAGCACGCGCCCGCTTTCAACGTCAATGAGTTCGAGCGAAGTCTGCACGCGATTGCCCACGCGCTCGACCCAGCCCGCCAGCACGTATTCGACCTTCAGTTCGCGCCCCACCTCGACCGGACTCTTATCCGTTCCCAGATAACGACGCAGCGCGCTCGCCGTGCGCAGAGTGATCTTGTCCAACTCGCCGAGCTTATTCGTCAACTCGTCGGCGATGCCGACGCCGAGATATTGTTCGTCGCCTTCTGCACCGACGGTCGTGAACGGCAGCACGGCGAGCGAGCGCGTCTTGCCTGCGCCGCCTACGTTTGCCGCGCCCGCGTCGGTGGTGGGGAAGGCGTCGGCGAGATAGACCTCAAAATTACCGTCGCGCTGCGTCTGGAAAGCGACGCGGCGGCTATCGGGCGACCAGCCGGGTTCGTCGTCGAAGGTGCGCGCGCCCGTGATGAGGCGTTGATTGTTGCCGTCCGCGTCCATGATATAGACGGCGGGGTAGTCGGTCTTGTTCGGGCGGTTGCCCGCGAAGGTGATGTGCTTGCCGTCGGGCGACCACGCGGGCTTCGCATCGTCGCCGGGATGGTTCGTCAGGTTGCGCACGTCGGAGCCGTCGGCGTTCATCACGTAAATCTCATAAGACTTTCCATCGCGGGCGCTAGTGAAGGCGATCTTCTGTCCGTCGGGCGACCAGGTGGCGTCGCTGTCGAATCTGGGGTCGTCGGTCAGCTTGATCTTGTCCGAGCCGTCGGCGCGCATAGTGAAAACGTCGTAGTTCGTGGGCGCGTCGAGCGTGTTGCTGCCGTAGGCGATGCGCCGGTCGTCGGGCGACCATGATGGGCGCGTGTCCTCGCCGGGGGCGTTCGTGAGGTTGCGCTGGTTACTGCCGTCGGCGTCCATGACATAGACTTCCATCTGCCCGTCGCGTCGGCTCTGGAAAGCGATCTTCGTGCCGTCGTGCGACCACGCGGGGCAGTCGTCTTCGGTGGTGTTGTAAGTCAGGCGGCGCACGTCGGAGCCGTCGGCGCGCATGGTATAGATTTCGGTCGCGCCGTCGCGGTTGCTGGCGAAGGCGATGCGCGTCCCGTCGGGCGAGTAGTCGGGGTGCCAGTCGTGTGCGATCTCGGTCGTCAGCCGCAGCGGGCTGGCGCCTGCGAGCGCGGCGATTGATCTGTTGGAACGCTTCGCGTAGAAGAACGCCCCCGTGGTGACGGCGGCGAGCACGACGAGCGCCACCGTCAGTGCGCTGCCGACCGCGCGCCGCGAGAGACGACGCTCCGGCGGCGGCGGCGCGGGCTTCTCTTGCTCCGCAGGTTTCTTGTTGCCGTTCGTCGTAAATTCCAGCGTGGGCAAACTGGAGAGGTGCGGGTCGAATTGCCTCGCTTCACGTCTGGCCGCCTCGCCCGCGTAGCGCGCTGCGAGCGGGTTGTTCGTGCGGCGCAGGATTTCGGCGAAGCGTGGATCGGCGTGCAGGTTGTCGAGGTGCGGATCGACGCCCGCGAACGTGAAGCCGACGGCGTGTTCGTTCTCGGCCTGCGCGAGCCAGTGAAACGCCTCGTCGCGTTCGTTGAGCAGCGAATAGATGACGGCGATCTCGTAGGAGGTGACCCATTGCTCGTCGCGGCGCGCGAGCAGTTCGCGGAGCAGCGCGACGGCCTCGTCGCGGCGACCGCCCGCCGCCAGTACGTGCGCTTCTTTCAGGCGCGTCGTCGGCGTGTCGCCCGCAAAGACGCTCTCCTGCTCGTAGGTCGAGAGAGCCTCTTCGTGCATGCCTTTCTGCTCATAAGCCCAGCGCAGGATGACGTGTGCGGCCACCGAGCCGGGATCGAGTTCGAGCGCGTGTTTGCACTGCTCGATGGCTTCATCGAAACGGCGCGCGAGGAAGAGGACGTTGGCGAGCGCAGTGTTGTTGACGGGCGAGTCCGGCGCAATTTGCAGCGCGCGTTTGATCTCGGAGATCGAGTCGTCGTGCCGACCGATGGCCGCGAGGTTGAAGGCGTACCAGCGATGCGCGAGCGCGTTGCCG
>DASWNS010000320.1:0-7189 GCA_036399115.1 Pyrinomonadaceae bacterium
CCGTGATCGCTGCATCACTCGCCTCTTGCATGCTCGCACCTGACTTCTCGCACCTGACTTCCCGGTCGTCCTTCAACATCCAAACATCCCGACGTTATCGGACTCTTCAACTGCGTGCGCTACCGCGACCCGAAGGGCGTGGCGCTCAACCGTCCGTGTCATCCGTGTCGTCGGTGTCGTCATCCGAGGCGATGTCTTCGTCTTCTTCGAGCGTCGTGCCCGTCAGGGGCGTCGTGTCCCTGCCGAAGAAGGAGTTGTAAAGTTCCTGCGCGCGCTCCAGATCACGTTCGTCAACGAGCACGAGTGCGCCCGGCGCGGTCGTGGACAGGAGCGGCGAGAAGGCATCGGAACTGCCCGATTGAACTGCCGACCGCACGCCGTTCTGCGTGAGAATGTCGTGCACCATCTCGGCCTCTGCGGGCGACCCGATGTTGTGCAGCGGCACGAAACGCGCTTCGCTCCGGTCGCGCGAAGTCTCCGGCGACAACTGCTCCACTAAGGCCACATCATGATCAGGACAATGCTCGATTCCCTTTTCATACTCCGACTCGCACACGGGACAAAACATAAATTTTCCTCAACTAAATTTTCGTGGTGGTTATTAACCCGCACAGTTTAAGGGGTGAAAGGGTAAGGGGTAAAGGGAAAAGGTAAAGAGACACATTCTCTTCCCTCTCCCTTTACCCCTAAACACTTCTCGCCCTGTCTCTATTTCGCCGCGCGCTCCGCGCGTTCGAAAGGTATCTCTTCAAAGTGGGTCATGCGCTTGAAGGTGCGGAAACGCTCGTTGATCTCTTCGTGCGTCAGACGATCCACGCGCTCCGTCCCAAACTCTTCGACGTTGAAAGAGGCCATCACCGAACCGTAGATCATCGCACGCCGCATGGTCGCGTCGTCAATCGTTTCGTGGCTGGCGAGATAGCCCATGAAGCCTCCGGCGAAGGTGTCGCCCGCGCCCGTCGAGTCGAAGACCGATTCGAGCGGGTAGGCGGGAATGGCAAAGTAGGAATCGCGCGTAAACAGAGCCGCGCCGTATTCGCCGCGCTTGATGACGAGAGCCGTCGGTCCTGCGTCGAGAATCTTGCGCGCCGCGCGAATGAGGTTCGGCTCGTTTGCCAACTGGCGCGCTTCCGCGTCGTTGATGATCACGACGTTGACGCCGCGAATCGCCGCCATCACGGCATCGGGCACGGTGTTGATCCAGTAGTTCATCGTGTCGAGCGCGACGAGTTCCGCGCCGCTCACGCCTTCGCGCACTTCCGTTTGCAGGTCGGGCTGGATGTTGCCGAGAAAGACGAAGCGCGACTGCCTGGAAGCCTCGGAAAGTTTCGGTTTGAAACTGGCGAAGACGTTGAGTTGCGTGTCGAGCGTATGCGCCGTGTTCAGATCGAAATCGTAACGCCCGCGCCAGAAGAATGTGTTTCCTTCGGCCACGCGTTCGAGGTCGCTCGTGTCGATCTCGTGGCGCGCGAACACGTCCAGTTCCGCCTGACCGAAATCCGCGCCCACCACTCCGACCACACGCACGTCTGTAAAGTAACTGGCGGAGAGCGAAAAATGTGTGGCCGACCCGCCGAGCATCCGCTCGCGCTTTCCGAACGGCGTCTCCACCGCATCGAACGCCACCGAACCAACAACCAGCAATGACACCTTGTGTTTTCTCCTGTGTGTGAAATGAAAAGACCGTCAGTTACCAGTAAGCCCGTAGCCCGTCGGATGTGCTTCTCACACGAGTCGCTAAAAACCAGCATGGCACGACGGGCGACGAACGGAGAGCAACTGACCTAAGGACACATGCCGACCCACATTTTTACTGCTTCTCGCTCGCCTGCGGCGCGGGTTGGCCGATGGCTTGAAGTTCTTCTTCGGCGCGCTTGCGGAAAGAACTCTTCGGATGCTCGTTAACGAGTTGGGTCAGATACTCGCGCGCCAGAACGAGATATTTTTCGGGGGCGAGCGTGGGCGGCTGTTTGCCCTCTTTGCGCGAGAGGCGCAGGCTGCTCATCCCCGCGATATACAAGACCTCATCAAACTTCTTGAAGCGTTGATGGACGGCTATCGTCTCCTCGCAGCGCTGGAGCGCGCCGACGTAGGCTTTGCGTGTGAAGTACAACTGCGCCGCCTTGAGATTCTTCTTCGCATCAACTTCCATCAGCGCGTCGCTCAGAGGGTTCGCGTCCAACTCCTGCTCCGCAGACTTCGGCTTCTCCTGCGCCTGCGCCGCGTTTGCCCCCACCCCGAAAGCGACCCCCAGCAAACAACACGCCAGCAAAACTCTCTTCATAAAAACACCTCTCTCAAATAGACGTAAGTGACGCACGGCAAGCGTTGAACCGTATCGAGTCTTAAATCTCTCTACACGTCACACGTTACCTGCCACCGTACTTTTTGATGATGGCTTCGAGCTTCTTCGTTGTCGCCTCCGGCCACAAATCCGGCGCGGTGAAGATGGCATTTTTGAGCGCGGAGCCGCACGAGCAGCCGCGTTGTCGCTCATTCAGACGCTTCACGGCCTCGCGCATGATGACCTGCGCGTTGCGCACGTTCTTGTTCAAATACTCGACCACCGTTTCAACCGACACGGCATCATGATCTTCATGCCAGCAGTCGTAATCGGTGACGAGCGCGAGCGTGGCGTAGCAGATTTCGGCTTCGCGCGCGAGTTTCGCTTCCTGCAAATTCGTCATGCCGATCACGTCCATGCCCCACGAGCGATAGACGTTTGATTCGGCTTTCGTCGAAAACGCGGGTCCTTCCATGCACAGGTAAGTTCCGCCGCGATGCACTTTCACCTCCGCCGCGCCGCAGGACTCTTCCAGCACGTCGCCGAGTTCGTCGCAGACGGGATGCGCGAACGTGACGTGCGCGACGATCCCGCTGCCGAAGAAGGTTGACTCGTGTGCGCGTGCGCGCGTGCGGTCGAAGAACTGCGCGGGGATGACCATGTCGAGCGGCGCATACTGCTCCTGCAAAGAGCCGACCGCCGAAGCCGACAGGATGCTCTCCACGCCGAGCAATTTCATCGCATAGATGTTGGCGCGGAAGGGTAACTCCGAAGGCGTGTAGCGATGGCCGCGCCCGTGCCGGGGCAGGAAGGCGACGCGCACGCCTTCCAACGTGCCGACGATAAAGGCGTCCGACGGATTGCCGAACGGCGTCTCAACATTCACTTCCTCAACGTCTTTCAATTCCGGCATCTGGTAGAGGCCGCTGCCGCCGATGATGCCGATCTGTGCTGTCGTCATAGTCTGTCCGTGATCCTCTTTAGGTATGCCTGCTGCTAAGACTTACACTTGCTCATCGCGCTCTTGACGTGCTCGCCAAGCTGCCCCGCCGGTTGCTTCGTCAACAACTCTTCAAGCGGCTCGATCTTCACTTTGGGCTTCGCGCCTTTGACCGCCGTGTAAGCACGGAGCACACCTTCAACGCCCGCGAGATATACCTGCCGGTCGTCCTTCGCCTGTTCGGGATGCTCAATGATGAACTTCGCCTGCGTCATCTCTGACCGCTGCCAATCGGGGCGACAGCGCGCGAAACTGTCTCCTGTTCTCTTAATGACCGGCGGCGCGGAGCTTTCCGTCTTCTTCGACGATCCGGCAGAGGGGCGCGTCCGGGTCGTGATAAAAAAGGCAGAGCCAGTTTTCGCGTGCGGCTTGCGGCAGCAGACGCCGCTTGGCTTCGAGCGTCTCGACCGGATAGAGATCGTATCCCATGATCCAGGCGAAAGGGAGATGCGCGCGCATCGGGACGAGATCGGCGAAGCTAAAGAGCGTCTGCCCGCCGCGCTCCAGACGCACGCACTGCATCGTGCGCGAATGTCCGGCGACAGTCTCCATGCTCAAGCCCGCCGCCACCTCGTAATCCGCCTCTTTCAACTCCAACTGCCCGCTCGCCTGCAAAGGCCGCCAGTTCTCCGGCAGATAACTGGCGCGGTCGCGCTCGTGCGGCGACTCCGCGTGTTCATACTCGCCGCGAGAGACGAAGTAACGTGCGTTCGGAAAAGTCGCAACGAGGTTGCCCGCCGCGTCTCTGCTCGTGTTGCCGCCCGCGTGATCGAAGTGCAAATGAGTGTTGACGACGATAGTGATCTCTGCGGGACTGTAGCCCGTGATGGCCTCGACCGACTCTTTGAGCGGACGCCTGCGCGTGATGCCATACATCGCTTCGTGCTTCGCAGACCACTTATCGCCGATGCCCGTCTCGATGATGATTCGTTCGCGCCCCGCTTCGATGAACAGGCAGTTCGTGCTCAGGCGAATGCGGTTGTGCTCGTCGGGCGGGCAGCTTTGCGACCACAGGGCGCGCGGCACAACTCCGAACATCGCCCCTCCGTCCAGACGAAACTCCGCATCCGGCACGATCTCCACGCGATAGTCGCCGAGTTGCATAACCAAGCTGTTAACGATTAGCTGCCGGTTGAGAGCGGAACGGGCGAAAAGAGACTGCGCCGCGTTTCGCTAACAATTGACAGCTAATCGCTCCTTCATTTCCTCGGCCTCGGAGCGGCCTGCTGCGAGCCTTCTGGTGCGGCAGGCTGAGTCGCTTCGGGGGGCAAGCCTTCTCCGCCGCCTCCGTGCGGGTCGCCCATCGGCGGCTGCATTCCACGCGGCGGCGCGGGCGGCGCTTCCACTTTGAAGTTCTCCGCGACGGTGACGCCGTTGCGCTCCGCGATCTCGTCCAGAAGTTTCTCGCGCTTCTCTTTTTCCACGGCGGCGCGCGCCTGCTCTTTGGGCGACTGCGGCGGCCCGAACGGATTGGCCTGCCCGCCCGGCGCGTCTGCGGCGATCAGGATGTGGCGGGCGTGTATCTCCTCTGTGTCCTGCCCGTCCTCGCCCTTGGCCGTGCGGCGTTCCTGCGTCTGGATGATGTGGAAGCCGAAAGGCGTCTCGACGATATCGCTGATCTGTCCGGGCTGCAACGCGAAGGCCGCTTCCTCGAAAGGCTTCACCATCGCGCCGCGTTTGAACCAGCCGAGGTCGCCGCCTTTATCTTTGTTGCTCGGGTCGGTGGAGAACTCTTTGGCGAGCGCGGCAAAATCTTCGCCGCCGCGCAGGCGTTTGAGCACGTCTTCGGCTTTGGCGCGCGTCTTCGAAGAATCCAACTCAGGATGTTTTGCGATGTAAGCATTGATCTCTTCGTCGGTGGCCTTCGTGCGTTCCATGATCTTCGGCGCGTGTTTCTGCGCGAGCACTTGTGCCTGCTGGAATTGAATCAAGAGTTCGGTGGCGCGCTCTTTGTCCACCCCGGCGGCAATCGCCTTGCGCGAGAGTACCTGCGTGGGCGACCAGAGTTCATTTTTGATGCGCTCCTTTTGCTCGTCGGTCAACCCCTGCGCGGCAGGCAGCAGCCCCAGCGTCTGCACGTCTTTGACGAACTCTTCGAACTTCGCGTCCTGTCCCGGCTCTTTCAGGAAATTGGCGACCTCGTCCTTCGAGACGATCTGCTCTTGCGAGGTGGCGCCCGCCTCCTGCTGTTTCTTCGCATAAACCTGCGCGATGACGAACGTGCGCACCAACTCAAGCTGTCGCTTCATCTCCGGCGAATCGGCCAGCCCCGCGGCCTTCGCGTCCGCCGCGATGGCGAGCAACTGGCGGAACTGCTTGGCGATGTCCTTGCGCTCCTCCTCGTTGTTGGCGAGCGCGGCAAGTTGCTGCGGCGGCATCATCGTCTTGACGATCTGCGACATATCATCCGCAGAGAGACTAAGCCCCCTATCGCTGCGCCCCTTCACCTGCCAGTAGAGCAACCCTCCCGCCGCCACGACGGCGATGGCAGCCACGATCAAAGCCTTCGTCGTCGCACTCAAACCGCGTGACGTGGCGGCTGCGGCGCGCGGCGACGAAGACGTACGGATGCTTGTCGAGGCGGACGAAGCAGCCCCCGTTGTCTCGGCTGTCACGCCGGTATACGACGTTTCGGCGTTCGATTCGACAGTCGCCGTTGTCGTCGCGCTCAGGTCTTCATTTGAAGCAGTCTCGCCCGGCCATTGCTGCCCGGCGGCGTTTGAAGTCTCATTCGCAGTATCAGTAGTTAGTTCCGCACCGCAACCGGGGCAGGTGTGCTGATCTTCCGACGTTTGCGTTCCGCATTTCTCACAAGTGATCATAAACTCATCCTCTTAAATAACAGGTTCAACAACCTTTCAATTTTTGCGTCTCTCGAAACGTAGCGCGCGGCGCAAGAGCTTGCTTGCTACGGTCGCCTGCGTCTCGAACTTCCTGCCCGTGTGCGTGTGCTCGTGCCTTTTGTTTGCGTCGAGGCCGACGGCGTCGGTGAAGCGTTCGTCGTCGCCGCCGCAGGTTTATCGCCTGTTCTGGCCGCGCCGCCCGGCGCAGTCGTCGTCACAAGCGCACCATTGGGGTCGAAATCGTCTGCAATCCTGATGCGGGTACGACTCACGATCTCGCCGAGCAGTTTGTTGCGCTTCTCGCCTTCGACCGCGCCTCGCGCCTGTTCGCGCGGAGACTGTGGCCGCCCGTTTGCGCCCCTGCCTGCGCCGCCCGGCGCGATCAAAATATGGCGCGCGTGAATCTGCTCGACGGGCTGCCCGTTCGGGCTGTCCTGCATGCGCCGTTCGTCGAGTTTGATGATGTGATAGCCGAACTGCGTCTCGACGATGCCGCTCAACTCGCCGGGCTTGAGCGCGAAGGCCGCGTCTTCAAACGGCTTGACCATCATCCCGCGCCCGAACCAGCCGAGGTCGCCGCCCTGATCCTTGTTGCTCGTATCGACGGAGAACTCTTTGGCGAGCGCGTTGAAATCGCCGCCCGCGCGCAGGCGCGCCAGCAACTCTTCGGCCTTGGCTTTCGTCTGTTTCGGATCGAGTTCGGGATGCGCCGCGTAGTAGGCTTCGATCTCCGCATCGGTCGCTTTGGTGCGCGCGTCCAGAGTCTGTTTGAAATACTCTCCGGCCAGCAGGCGCGCGTGCTGGTACATCAACATCACTTCGGTGGCGCGTTCTTTATCCACCCCGGCGGCGACGCCTTTGCGCGCGCTCAAGATGATGCCAGCCCATTGCTGCCGCAAGTTTTCGCGCTGCTCGTCCGTGATCGCGTTCGCCCCCTCCGCCCCCTGACGGCTCTTCAAATAGTCCTGATAGAACTCTTGAAACTTCTGTTCCTGCCCCGCCTCTTTGAGGAAAGCCGCGATCTCCTCTTTGGAGACAACCTGCTCCGGCGACGCCGCGCCC
>DASWNS010000321.1:0-19800 GCA_036399115.1 Pyrinomonadaceae bacterium
TGCCGCGCGAAGCCTTCGCGCACTTCCCCATGCCGCGCGCCACAGACCTCTTCGGTCCTACCTTTCGCGGCGAAGGCACGATCCGCATCGACGACGTAAAACTCGATCCGCGCTACGGCAAAAACTCGCCCTATTACGGCATGCCGGAAGGCCACCTGCCCGTCACGAGTTATCTGGCCGTCCCCGTCGTCTCGCGTTCGGGGTTGGTGATCGGCGGGTTGTTCTTCGGTCACGAAAAGGCTGGCGTCTTCAACGAACGCTCCGCGCGCATCGTCGAAGGACTCGCCGCGCAGGCCGCCGTCGCGATGGATAACGCGCGCCTGTTCGACACGGCGAAGACCGAACGCGCCAAAGCCGAGGCCAGCGAGCGTTACTACCGTTTTCTCGCCGAGACGATCCCGCAGATCGTCTGGACGGCGCAACCCGACGGTTCCGTGGATTACTACAACGAACGCTGGTACGAGTACACCGGCCTGACGCTCGACCAGACGCAGGGCTGGGGCTGGGATGCCGTCCTGCACCCGAACGACGTGCAGCCTTGTCTCGACCGTTGGAAGCAGTCCGTGGAGACAGGCGAGATTTACGAGATCGAATATCGTTTCCGGCGTGCGAGCGACGGACAGTATCGCTGGCATCTGGGTCGCGCCCTGCCGCTGCGCGACGGGGACGGAAAGATCGTCAAATGGTTCGGCACGGGCACGGACATCGACGACCACAAGCGCAGCGAAGAAGCGCAACGCTTTCTCGCGGAGGCGAGCGCGGTGCTCGTCGCCTCGCTCGATTACGAAGCGACGCTCGCCGCGCTCGCGCGTCTCATCGTGCCGACGCTCGCAGACTGGTGCACGATTGACATGATCACGGATGAGCGCACGATCCGGCGTCTCGCCGTCGCGCATCAAGACCCTGCGAAAGTAGAACTGGCGTGGGAACTCGAACGCCTCTACCCGCAGCAGATGGGTGACACGGAAGGCGTCGCCAAAGTGATCCGCACGATGAGGCCGGAACTCTACCCGAACGTCCCCGAAGAACTCCTCGCGCTCATCGCGCGCGATGCCGGGCATCTGAAAATTCTGCGCGAACTCGGACTCAGATCGGCTCTCGTCGTGCCGCTCATCGCGCACAATCGAGTGCTCGGCGCGATCTCGCTCATCGGCGCGGAGTCGGGCAGGCGTTTCACCTCCGCCGATCTCGATTTCGCCGAAGACCTCGCACACCGCGCCGCGCTCGCAGTGGACAACGCGCGGCTCTACCGCGACGCGCAGGAGGTCAACCGTCTCAAGGACGAATTCTTAGCGACGCTCTCGCACGAACTGCGCACGCCCTTGACAGCCGTGCTCGGCTGGACCCGCCTCCTGGGCACGAATCAACTCGACGAAGCGACCTCGCGCCGCGCGCTCGAAACCATCGAACGCAACGCGCACGCGCAGGTGCAACTCATTGACGACATCCTCGATGTCTCGCGCATCATTCGCGGCAAACTGCGCTTAAACGTGCGCCCCTGCGAACTCACGCCCGTCATCGAAGCGGCGGTTGATTCCGTGCGCCCGGCGGCGGAAGCCAAAGGCATCCGCCTGCACGTCGTACTCGACCCGCGCGCGGGTCCCGTCTCCGGCGATCCTGATCGCTTGCAGCAGGTCGTCTGGAATCTACTGACGAACGCCGTCAAGTTCACGCCGAAAGACGGGCGCGTGCAGGTCTTGCTCAGGCGCGTCAACTCGCATCTCGAACTCACC
Source organism: Pyrinomonadaceae bacterium (assembly GCA_036399115.1). Classification (GTDB taxonomy): domain Bacteria; phylum Acidobacteriota; class Blastocatellia; order Pyrinomonadales; family Pyrinomonadaceae; genus JAIVJZ01. The sequence continues at coordinate 1,734 of DASWNS010000321.1, forward strand.
GTGAGCGACACGGGGCAGGGCATCGAAGAGAAGTTTTTGCCTTTCGTCTTCGACCGTTTCCGGCAGGCCGATCCTTCGACCACGCGCGTGCACGGCGGCCTCGGCCTCGGCCTCGCCATCGTCCGCCACCTCGTCGAACTGCACGGCGGGACGGTCACGGTGGAGAGTCGCGGCAAGGGAGAGGGCACGACTTTCAAGGTGGCTCTGCCATTGATGATCATGTACCAGCCGGAGTCGGCTCCCGCCAGTGCGGACGACGCCGACTCAACGCACCCGACCGCCGGAGGCCACCTGACGCTCGCCTGCCCGCCCGAACTCGAAGGTCTGCGCGTGCTCCTCGTCGAAGACGAACCGGATGCGCGCGAACTGCTCGTCGCCGTGCTCACGCAATGTCGCGCCGACGTGCGGGCGGTGTCGAACGTCGCCGACGCCCTCTCGGAACTCGAAGCGTGGCAGCCCGAAGTTTTGATCAGCGACATCGAGATGCCGGGCGAAGACGGCTACAGCCTGATACGCAAAATTCGCAACCTCCCGCCCGCGCGCGGCGGCAAGATTCCCGCCGCCGCCCTGACGGCCTACGCACGCGCCGAAGACCGCATGCGCGCGCTGCTCTCCGGCTTCCAACTCCACGTCCCGAAGCCGGTCGAACCGGCGGAACTCGTCGCCGTCGTCGCCAGCCTCGCCGGACGCGCCACGGAAAAAGAGAGAGGTTAAAGCTAAAAGGGGAAGAGGGAAAAGGGGAAGAGGTAAGGGAAAGACACACGGTTGAGTGCCTGCTCCCTTACCCCTTCCCCTTTAATCTTTGCGCTAAAGTTTTTTAGTGTCCGGCGACTGCTCCGGCAGCGCGCGTGCGTCCCGCTGCGGCGGGGCGACGCTCGTGCTTGACGCAGGCGCGCGTAAGAGCCTGCTCGACGCGCGGTTCGACGTTACATTCGGGTTGGCGACAGACGGCAGCGAGTTCAGAGACGACCAGATAGCGGGCGCGTTCCAGCATCCGCTGTTCGCGGAAACTGAGCGGCTTCGAATGGCTGAGATAGGTCAGGTGCTTGAGCACGTCGGCGACTTCGAAGATGTCGCCCGTGCGCATCTTTTCGGAAAATTCTTTGAAGCGATCTTTCCAGTCCTGTGGCGCGGCGGCAAAGTCGTCGCCCAGATTCTTCAACAGCATTTCACATTCGGCGGAAGAGATCGGGGAACGCAAGCCCACTTCGCTTGCGTTGGCGACGGGGACGAGTACGACTGAGTTGGTGGCTGCGAGGCGAAGAGTATAAAAGGGGATAGCTATTGCGCCTATCTGTTTCTGCTCGACCTGTTCGATGGTTCCGATGCCATGATTGGGATAGACGACTTTCTGACCGATTTTAAAGCCCACCACACACCTCCTAACACTGTCTGCGAAAAATTTTTCACTGCGTGAACAGTGGCCGGGTTTTGTAGGTTTACCCTCTTGCTCTTGCGGCGCAGGACGCGCTAAAGGCATCTGCTTAAAACGTCACAAAAGTGTAACAGTCGGTCTTGCGAAGCGTCAAGAGCGAGGATGAGCGGGGGCGTCGGAGGATGAATTAAAGCGTCTGCCTTTCATTCATCATACGGTAGTCTCGTTTCGGCCAAGACCACTATGGAGCAGCGAGTTGTGAATGTCGAGCCCTGGCCGGGAACGAATGGCAAGTGACAACTGACGACCGTTAAGCGACGAGCGATGTGTGACCTGTGACAAGACTGTGGAAAGTAAGTTTCGCTACCTGAATCGTCTCAGGTGAGACGATCAAGGAAGCGGATGAAGAGGAATGAGAGAGCCGCGATGAGCGCCGCAATGGGGATCGTCAGCACCCACGCCCAGACGATGCGACCCGCCACGCCCCACTTGACGGCGGAGAGGCGGCGCGTCGCGCCGACGCCGACAATCGCGCCCGTGATGGTGTGCGTGGTGGAGACGGGGATGCCCGCGAGCGTCGCGCCGAAGAGCGTCAAGGCTCCGGCTGTCTCGGCGCAGAAGCCGCCCACGGGTTTGAGCTTCGTGATCTTCGATCCCATCGTGTGCACGATGCGCCAGCCGCCGGAGAGCGTCCCGGCGGCAATCGCGGCGTGCGCCGTCAGGACGACCCAGAGCGGAATTTCGGGAAGTTTGCCGCCCTCGCCCGCCTGGAGGAGGTTGCTCGTCACAAGGACGATGGTGATGATGCCCATCGTCTTTTGCGCGTCGTTGCCGCCGTGTCCGAGCGAGTAGGCGGCGGCGGAGAGCAGTTGGCCGCGACGGAAAAGTTTGTCCACGCGCGTCGGCGTCGAACGGCGGAACATCCAGAAGACGGCGACCATCATGAAGAAGCCGAGCGACATGCCGATGAGCGGCGAGGCAATGATGAAGACGAGCGTTTTGATCCAGCCCTCCGGCTTCAACAACCCCTCGAAGCCGCCGTAAGCAGCTATCGCCGCGCCCGCGTAGCCGCCGACGAGCGCGTGCGAACTCGACGTGGGGAGGGCGAGATACCAGGTGATCAAGTTCCAGATGACCGCGCCGAGCAGCGCGGCGAGCAGCACGTAGAGGCGCATGTCCGACTGAATCAATTCGATCCTGACAAGGTCGCCGCCGATGGTCTTGGCGACGCGCGTGCCGAGGACGGCGAAGGCGATGAAGTTGAAGAACGCCGCCCACACGACCGCCATGCCCGGCGAGAGCACCCGCGTGGAAACCACCGTCGCAATCGAGTTCGCCGCATCATGAAAGCCGTTGATGTAGTCGAAGACGAGCGCGATGAAGATGATGAAGATAACGAAGGCTAAGGTGACAGACATAGGAGCGAAGAGGGATGAGGGATGAGGGATGAGGGATGAATAGGAAAGCACTCAAGAGACAGAATGCTTTTCTTCATCCCTCATCCCTCATCCCTCATCCCTTCCTTTCAGGCGTTTTTGATGATCACGCTTTCGATGATGTTAGCGACCTGTTCGCAGCGGTCAACGGCGGCTTCGAGTTTTTCGTAAATCTCTTTGAACTTGAGCACGGTGAGCGGGTCTGTCTCGCGGCGGAACAGTTCGCCGATGGCTGCGTGGTACGTGTCGTCGGCGACGTTTTCGAGCCGGTGGATTTCGACGAGACGTTGATTGATGCCGGTGGGGCGCGCGAGCGTCGAGACGATTTCGTGGAGTTGCACGGCCATGCGCTGGATCACGTCGGCGAAGGCGCGGGCGTGCGACGTGCTCTCCTGAATATTGAACATGACCATCGCGCGGGCGGCGTCGTCGATGAGATCAACCACGTCGTCGAGCGCGGAGGAGAGCATGTAGATGTCTTCGCGGTCGAAGGGGGTGATAAAAGACTTGTTGAGGCTGGTGGAGATGGTATGCGTCAGTTCGTCGCAGGCGTGTTCGATGGTCTTGATGCGCTGCGCGTAGGCGTTGTAGTCGCGGCTGCTGCTCGAATCGCTCATCATCTCGACGAGGATTTTCGAGGCGTCGAAAATATAGGAAGTCATCTGCGAGAAGAAAGAGAAATATTGATCCTCGCGGGGCAGAAAACTGAAACGCGCCATCTTTTTAAACCGGCTCCATTAAGTGGGATGCGAAAGAAGAAGCCGCACTATAGACGAAGCGGGGCGCGCTTTACAAGGTGAACGCGGGCTGAACGAGCGGTGAAATGCGGAACGCGGAACGCGGAACCGGGCGCACCATTTTGTCCTTACTTCATCGTTCCGCGTTCCGCGTTCCGCGTTTCACCAAAAAATGGGGTTGCAACAGGCTTCGGGGAGAAGCTCGCTGCAACCCCTGTCCGCAATTAGCTGGCGGGACAATGTTCCGGTGGGTTGCGCCGACTCTAAACGCGCGATGCTAAATCGAAATTAACGTCAAGTTAAGAGTTGATGAAATATCGTGCGCGCGAGCCGGTTTCGTCAAAAACGAAAGATGGTGTCGAGTTGCAGACGCGAAGTCGGGCGATTGAGCGAACCGGCGGGCGTCGTGCCGAACACTCCCGCCAGCCCGTGCGGACGCTGGGAGACGAGGCCGGTGAGCGAGAGCGTAACGCGCGGGTCGACGGTGTAGTTGAAGATCATGCGGTGCGCGCGCACGTCGGAAGGCTGCAAGATGTCTGAGAAGTTGAAGGGGGTGAGCACGGCGTCTTTCTCGATGCGCATGAGGGTGTAGTTGAAGAGAAGGTCGCCGCGCTCGCGCGCTTTGCCCACCTGAATCTCCGCCCAGTAGCCGTTGCTTTCGTCGTTCGGGACGAGGCGGTTTGCGCCGCCCGCGCCCGCCACCACAACGTCGTGCGTCTGCGTGTTGGTCACGAAGTTGAAGAGGAGCGTGACGGGGAAGCGTCTGCTGTGCGTGAGTTCGAGGCGCGCGATGAGATCGACGAGGTTGAAGCCGGACGAGAGCCGCCCGTCGCGGTTGACGGCGTTGGTGTTGGCGAGGGAGACGCCGAGGCTGCTGCCCGCCACGAGCAACTCGCGCGGGATGGCGGCAAAGCCCGTGACGGTCTGTGCCGGAGTCTCGCCCGTTGCAGGGAGCGCGACGGTGACGGGAACCTGTAGCTGGCCGCCGAAGAACTGCGCGGGCGTGATGAACTGCGTGCCGGAGAAATAGAGGTCGGCGGCGGAGAGCGTGAGCGCAGCCTGCTTGCCGAGGGCGAGCCGCGTGCGCGCCTGTGCGCCGTAGAGCGCGAGGTCGCGCCCGCCGCGCCTCGAAGCATCGAGACTCGCGCGCCCGTCCGCGCCGAGGACGAAGGTTGACTGGCGTTCGAGCATGGGCAGTTGCCACGCCACGAGCGTCAGATTCTTGAGCACGTCGCCCTTGAAATCGCGCGAGTAGCTTTCGTTGATGCCTTCGGGTTGGATGTCCGCGTCGAAGGTCATCTCGGTGAAGAGCCAGGGCGTCTCGAACTTTCCGCCTTGCAGGCGCAAGCCGGGAATCCGCGCGGGGCGATAGGTGAGATAGGCTTGATCGAGTGCGAACTGTTTGCGGTTGAAGAAATCCGTGAGCGTCTGGTTGCTGCTCGACACGTCTGCGAGCGTGCCGGTGGAGAAGCGCAAGCCCCAGTCGAACTCTTTGCCGAGTTGCCCGCGCAGGGCGAGACGCGCACGCAGGCGCGCACGGTGGCGCGTGCTCAACTCGTTGCCGGAGATGGCCGGATTATCCGCGTTCGCAAGCGCGTTCAACTGGCCGAACGTGCCTTCGTAGCGAAGCCTGAGGTCGCCGCTGAAAGTGATGGAGCCGAGTTGACGTGCGAGCGTCTCGGTGGTCTTTTGCGCCTGCGCTTCGATGGCACGGACGCGCGTGTCGATCCCTTCGGTCTGCGGGTTCTTCGTGCCCGCCTCCTGCGCCGCCGGAGGGTCTGCGCGCAGCGTCTCGGTCGCCGCCGCTGCGTTCGACGAATAGACAGCCTCTCTGACGTTTGCGCCGTTAACATTCGATGCCGCGTCTGGTTCCGTCCGCGCGATGCGTGCGAGTAGTTCGTTAAGGAGCCGCGTCTGTTCCGCGAGCGTCGAGCGCAGTTGCTCGATCTCCGTGCGTTGCTGCTGCAATTGCCTGCGCACGTCGTCCAGAGAGAGGTCGCCGGGCGTCGTCTGTTGTGGCGCGTCGGCGCGCGTCTTCTGCGCGTTCGGGTCGGATGCGGCGGCGTGCGCGGCGGCCTGCGTTTGCGCGAAGGCGGAAGGCGCAAGCGCGACGAAGAGTGCGGACGCGAGCAGTGCACACCGGACGGGATGAATCATGGAAACTCCTTCTTGGAAACGAGAATAAGAGCGAAACGGGCGGAAACGATCAGCACTTTCGGACGCCTGCATTTGAACTCCGGCTGAACCGGAGCATGCGCCGGGATAAAGTGTTTCACGCGCCGACATCATAAAGTAAGTGCGCGAAAAATATTAAGAGCTTATTTCAAGACTCCTCAAGACCGGCAGCCGCCGCTCCCTAAGACTAGGAGCAGCCGTTCGTTCCCTGAAGATTTCTTTGCGACTTTGCGCTCCCGGCGCGAGTTTGATTTTCCGCCGGAGGCGCGAAGCCGGGAGGCCGGGCGCAAAAGTAAGAGAGCAGTTTTGGCGCGTGCTCCGGCAGCGAGCGTCCGGCGCGTCAGGCGGAGAATAGTATTGTTCCCGCGCGAGGTGCGGGGGTGAACCGTGTCCGGCTGTTGATGCGAACGGCGGAAGTATAAGCGCGGGAGGTTAACAAGGTCTGAACAGGATGTTACAAATCTGAAAACTTGCCGTGCGTCGAACTGCGTGGCTCTTCGCCGCACGGCAAGTTCCGTGTGTCTTGGCGGGGCTGTGCTATGATGCTTCCCGCCCCTTTTTAACAATTCGTTCTCTGACCTTTCCTAACAGGCTTCGGTTGCTATGAGATCAGGCTCCTTCATGCAAAAGACGCGGGCGTTGATGGGCTTCGACGCGCTACGCAATCTGGTTTCCGATTCGATGGCGATAGACCTCGGCTCGGCCAGCACGATCATCTCCGTGCGCGGGCGCGGCATTGTCGTTGACGAACCTTCGGTCGTGGCCGTCAGCAAGACGACGGGCGAGATCGTCGCTATCGGTCGTGAAGCGCACACGATGCAGGGGCGCGAGGCGCGCGACGTGACGCTCGTGATGCCGATGGTGGACGGCGTCGTCGCAGACTTCGAGCGTTCGCAAAGGATGCTCGATCATTTCGTGCGCGAGGCGCGCAGCGGCATCTCGCATTTCAGTCGCCGCGCGGTGATGAGCGTCCTCTCCGGCGTGACACACGTGGAGCAACGCGCGCTCATGGCGGCGGCGGAAGCGGCGCACATCGGGCGCGTCTACATGGTGGAAGAGGGCTTGGCGGCGGCCATCGGCGCAGGCGTGTCGGTCGAAGAACAGAAGGCTTCGGCGGTGGTGGACATCGGCGGCGCGACGACGAACGTGGCCGTCGTCGCGCTCGGCATGATCGTCTACGCGCAGGCCGAACGCGTCGGCAGTTCCGATATCGACGAAGCGATCATGGATCGGCTGCGTCGTCATCACGGCCTCATCATCGGCGCGCCGACCGCCGAACGCTTGAAGATCGCACTCGGCTCCGCCGTCGAACCGAAAGACCCTCTGCGCACGCTGACCGTCAAAGGGCGCGACGTGCAGACGGGCACGCCGCGTGCGATCGAAGTGACGAGCGACGAAGTGTGCAGCGCGGCGCAGAACGTGGTGCAGCGAATCGTGCGCGTGGTGCAGCGCGGCGTGGCCGAATTGTCGCCTGAAGTGGCGGCGGACATCTATGATCGCGGGTTGATGTTGACGGGCGGCGGCGCATTGCTCGACGGCATGGCCGCCTTCCTGCAATCCGAGACGCGCCTTGTGACGCGCATGGCCGAAGACCCGCGCCACGCCATCGTCCACGGCCTCTCCCAACTCTTCGACGACCCGCTCCTGCTGCGTCGCGTCGCCCGCAACGAACCCTCGCTCCTCTTGGACGCAGACGCGGGCGCGTTTGAGACATAGTTCCGCGTGCGACTGTTAAAAGTGATGCGCTCTCAAATCGAAATCGCCATCGCCGCCGCCCTCAGCGTCGATCTACCGCTCTACTGGATGTTTACACGGCGCGATTCGCTGGGCAGGCCGAATCCTCTGACATCCGGCGAAGCCGCCGTTTTATTGCTGGTCTTGGCCTGCTACCTGTCGGTTCCTTACATGGTCGGAAGTTTTAGACGGCGGCGCGTGCTGCGAGCCGTCCCGCTTTGGTTTTGGGTTTCTGTCTTAGGAGCCGCTCTGATATTGACCGCCGATTATTCCATCGGAATAAGATACGGACTCAGCACATGGGAGGGAGTGGGGAAAGATTGGTTTGCGTTGACCGTCTTTACCTTGCCCGTTACCGCGCTGGTTTATTATTCCGGGGCGATTGTCGGCCTGATTAAAGAATGGCATTTCGACCGGAGAGATAATTTAAGGATCGTCCGACGCTAAACGTGGGAACAAAAGCCACGCCTCCTGTGTCTTAAAACTCGGCATACGTCACCTGTCACACGTCACTGCTTTTTATGTCTCTTACGCACATTCTTCACCGGCAACTACGCGTGGCGCGCGTCTATGGCATCCCGGTCAGGATAGATTATCGCTGGTTCATGGTCTTCGCCCTGAGCACGTGGCTCATTGCGAGCAACTTCGAGCAGGGCACGCCGCTCGTCCGCTACGTCAACGTCACGCCTTCGACCGCGTGGGTCGTCGGGCTGGTGACGACGCTCGGCCTCTTCCTCTCGATCTTCGGGCACGAACTGTCGCACGCGCTCGTCGGGCGCATCGAGGGCATCGAGACGGAGGAGATCGTCCTGCACCCGTTCGGCGGCATGGCGCGGCTTAGTCGTGAGCCGGACAATGCGCGTGCGGAGTTTCGCATCGCGGTGGCGGGTCCGGCGTCGAGTTTTCTCTTCTCCGTGGCGGCGTTCGGCGCGATGATGCTGGCCGCAGCCTTCGAGCAGAGGTTGGCGGGCGCGGTCTTCTTCATCATCGGCTTCTGGAACCTGATGCTCGCCGTCTTCAACCTGCTGCCCGGCTACCCGCTCGACGGCGGGCGCGTGCTGCGCGCTTTTCTCTGGCACCGCAACGGCAAACTCGAAGAGGCCACGCGCATCGCTTCGCTCGGCGGGCAACTCATCGCGTGGACGCTCTTCGTCTTCGCGCTGCTTCTCTATTTCAAGACGGGCGACCTGTTCATGGCCTTGTGGTCGGTGGTCGTCGCGCTCTTCCTCCATAGCGCGGCGCGCAGCGTCGGCACCGGACGAAAATATCTGGAGACGGTGGGCGAGGCGATGAGCGCGCCCATCGCGGTCGAACCGGACGTGCTCGTCAGCCATTTCCTCGACCTGTTTTTGCCGCAGCACCCGCAAGAGGCTTTTCCCGTCGCACGCGGGCGGCGGCTGCACGGCATCCTGACGCTCGCGGACGTGCGAAACCTCCCCGAAGCGAGCCTTCACCGCACGCGCGTCGCAGACGTGATGCGACCCGTCGCGCCCGAGTTATTCGTCGATCCCTTGACGCCGCTGTCGCGCGCAGACGCCCTCATGAAACAGAACGGCGCGGGCGCGCTCGCCGTGCTCGACGGCGCGGGCGAACTTATCGGCTTCCTCCATCGCGGTCGTCTCAAACGGCGCAAAGAAACCGAATAATTCTTCGATTTTTCGCGGCACACGCTCGCTCGCGTCCTCTTAAACGAGGCGAGCGCAGAGGTCGGTTGTTGCTTTGTGTCGAGCTTTTCGAGATAATCGGCGCGGATGCGTGTAACTTAAACTCTCCAGAGAGGACTATAGATGCTGGCTGTTCTCGGCGCGCTCATCGCGAACGGGCTGACTACTATCTCGAAGTTTATCGCGGCGCTAATCACAGGCTTTGCGGGCATGATGGCCGAGTCGCCGCACTCGCTCGCAGGCACGACGAATCAGGTCTTTTCGCCGCCCGGCCTGCGTCTCTACCAGCGTCCGGCACTCGCCTCAACACCTCGTTTTGATCAACGCGCACGCCAACTTTCGCAACGAGTTGGCGACGGACGACATCGAGCAGGCCGAACCGAAAGGCGATATGATCTTTTTAGAGACTGCGCGGGAACGCACCGCCCAACAGAGCACGCCGCTCCCGCAGCAGATCGGATGAAAGGAACCGTCAGGTGACGAGCGAGAAGGGGAAGGCCGTGAGTCGTAAATAGAAAAGACGGGTTGCATCTATTCACGATTGACGATTATTGACGATTCACGATCTACTCTCTTCAACTCGTTACTTGTTACTCGTCACTCGTCTTATGTTTTTCGCACCGACCTACATTGAGTATTTAGACAGGCTACGCGAGCCGCGCAACCTTGTGGACATCGCGCTGGTCTTTCTGATCGTGTACACGGTGCTGAAACTTTTGCGCGGCACGCGCGCCGTGCCGATGGCCGTCGGCATCGCCTTCTTCGCGCTGCTCTACTGGATCGCTTACAATCGCGATCTCACCACGCTCGAATTCGTCCTGCGCCCCGCGCCGCTCTATCTCGGGATCGCGATCATCGTCCTCTTCCAGACGGAGATCAGGCAGGCTTTGATCTCGCTCGGCAATCAGATTCGCCTGCCGGGGCTGGCGCGCCATCGCGGCCAGTTCGGCGAAGGCGTCTATGACGAGATCGTGCTCGCGGCGACGACGCTGGCTTCGACCAAGACGGGCGCGCTCATCGTCATCGAACGCGGCGTCGGTTTGAAGAACGTCACGGACGGCGGCGTGAAAATGGACGCCGAACTCAGTTACGATCTGCTCGTCACGATCTTCAACCCGGCCACGCCCCTGCACGACGGCGCGGTCGTCATCCGTCGTCACCGCGTCGCGGCAGCGGCCTGTTTTTTGCCGCTCACCCTGAACCCGCGCCTCTCGAAAGACCTCGGCACCAGACATCGCGCCGCCATCGGCATCACGGAAGACACGGACGCCGTCGCGGTCGTCGTCTCCGAAGAGACAGGACTCATCTCTTTCGTCATCGGCGGGCAAATACGTCGCGGACTCGATGCGACCAAGCTGCGCGCAGCGATCTTCGACGCCATCAAAACTCCGGCGCGCACGGCGAACGAAGAGCCTGCAACCCTGTCAGCCGACGCCGAAAGCGAGCGCAACGAAGTTGTCTCAACCTGAACCACGTAGGCCAGCGGTTAGAGGCCGGTTAAAGAGAATAAGAACCGATCTCTTCCAGCCTCCAGCTTCTGACTTCTGACTTCTGCTCTTATGACTTTACGCGAAGTTGAAAGAGATGCCGCGCAGATGGCGCGCAGGTGGCTGAACGATCTCCTGTTTGCCGACTGGGGATTGAAATTGCTCGCGCTCGCCATCACGCTCGGTTTGTGGTTCGCAGTGACGGGGCAGCGCGTGCCGACCACGGCGCGCCTGCGCAAAGTGCCGCTCTTTTTCGTCCTGCCGAACGAGATGGAGATCAGCAACGAGCCGCGTGATGAAGTTGACCTGACGCTGCGCGGTAACAAGCGCGTGCTCGACGCGATCAAAGCCAGCGACCTGTCGCTCAGCTACGACGCCAGCAGTTACAGGCCGGGCGAGCGCGTCGTGCAACTCTCGCCCAATAACATCACGCTGCAACTGCCCGTAGGCACGAGCGCGGAAGATGTCACCATCGAACGCATCGAACCGGGGAGCGTTCCGCTCAGGTTGGAACGTCGCATCGAGCGCGAGCTTGAAGTTGAACCTCGTCTGGAAGGCAAACTGCCGGAAGGCTTCGAGTTGACGGGCACGCAAGTCCTCCCGGCGCGCGTGCGCGTGCGTGGTCCTGAGAGCCACGTCAACGCGCTCGAACGCGCGTCCACCGAAACCATCCTGCTCGAAGGGCGCAGGGAGACTTTTACCGCCCCGCAAACAGCCATCGACATACAAGACCGCAAACTCGTGACGCTCGATGCGGTAGTTGACGTGATCGTGAAAATCTCCGAGACGCAGGCAACGAAGCGTCTGGCGGGCGTCGCCGCGCGCACGATTGACGGCTCGGATACGCGGCTCACGATTGAAGTGCGCGGCGCACGCTCCGTCGTCGAACCTTTGCGCGCCTCAGACCTCTCGGTCGTCTTCGACACGGCAGCCGACGGCACGCAGAAGCCGCGCCTCGTGCTCCCCTCACATCTGGAAGGCCGCGTCGAATTAATCTCAACCAATCAATAGGAACGTTGAACTGTGAACTGCTGGCAGGAAATAACAGCCGACGGCCAACAGTTAACAGTTAATCGCCAACAGCTTTTTTATGCACAAACTTTTCGGCACGGACGGCATGCGCGGTGAGGCCGGACGCTTCCCGCTCGACGCGCCAACCATCGAAACCGTAGGACGCTCGCTCGCGCGCCAACTGGCGGAATGCGCCGGAGGCGAAGGCCGCGCGCCGCGCATCATCGTAGGACGCGACACGCGCGAATCCGGCGAGTGGATCGAGCGCGCTTTTCTCTATGGCGCGCGTGCGGCGGGTGCGTCGTGCGAGTCGGCAGGCATCATCACGACGCCGGGCGTCGCCTTCCTCACGCGCACGCTTCCGGCTGAAGCGGGCGTCGTCATCAGCGCGTCGCACAATCCTTACCACGACAACGGCATCAAAATTTTCGCCCCGACCGGGCGCAAACTCGACGACGCCACCGAACGGCGCATCGAAGCCGACATCCGGCAAGCGCACGGCGAAGGGCGCGACCCACGCGTGGAAGCGCGCGCCAAACGCGACGAAGCGGACGCGAATGGACAACGCACCGGAGCAAGCACGCCGCGAAGTGTCGGTGGCGCAGGAGACGCAGCCCAACGCGCGGCAGCTTTGCAGGCGCGCTATCTGGATTACCTGTCGGAAGAGGTTGCGCCGGATTTGCGTCTCGATAATCTGCGGCTCGTTCTGGACTGTGCCAACGGCGCGGCCTCGCAGTTCGCGCCCGCGCTCTTCGAACGCCTCGGCGCAGAAGTGTTCGCCACGGGGCAGACGCCCGACGGGCGAAACATTAATCACGAATGCGGCTCGCTCTACGTCGAACATTTGCGCGAACAGGTGTTGACGAACCACGCTCATCTCGGCGTCGCGTTTGATGGCGACGCCGACCGCGCGCTCTTTCTGGACGCGCGCGGGCAGGTGGTTGACGGCGATGCGACGCTGTGGGTCATGGCGAAAAGTTTGCAGGCGCGCGGCGAACTCGCGGGCGAGCAGATCGTCGCCACCGTGATGAGCAACATCGGTCTGGAACTCGCGCTCGGTTCGCGCGAGATCAAAATGCTGCGCGCGGATGTGGGCGACAAGTACGTGCTCGAAGAGTTGCTGCGCACGGGCGCGTCCCTTGGCGGCGAGCAATCCGGCCACATCATCTTCCCGCGCGTGAGCCTCGCCGGAGACGGGATGATCACGACGCTTTTCCTGCTGCGCGCGATGCAGGAGAGTGGAGAGTCGCTCGAAGCCTTGACGGCGGGCTTCACGCGCTACCCGCAAGTGCTCGTCAATGTGCGCGTCGCCGAGAAGCGACCATTTGCGGAAGTCGCGGAGATCGCCGTGGAAGCGCGCCGGACGGAGGCCGCGCTCGACGGGCAGGGACGCCTCCTGCTTCGCTATTCGGGCACCGAACCGCTGGCGAGGGTCATGATCGAAGGGCGGCATCAGGAAGATATCGAGCGTCTGGCGCATGCGCTGGCGGCGGTCATCGAACGCGCGCTCGGCTAGGTAAAATATTGACGATCAGGAAAACTTTACGCGGCGGTTGATGTAATTATTACTCGCGAGCGGTCGCCGGAAAGTTTGCACGGACAACCGGCGCGGGCTGGGAAAGTCGAAAAGACTAAGTAAAAAGGCGTTGAGAGAAAAATTTTTTGAAAATATGCTTGCATGGCATGGACATTGCGATGTATATTGTGGGGCAAGAGAGACGGTTGGTGGATCCTCCGTCTCAGTGGTTGCTGGGGTGAGGACAGTAGCCACGAATTAGAACCGGCGCAGCGTTCCCCAAGTTCGCTGCGCCGGTTCTGCTTTTTTATGCCCTCTCAACGGCGCGCTTCACCCTTCCTGCCCCGGTTCAACGGCGCGCGTGCTAAAATCGACGCCGTTCTGCGTAGACTCTTTTCGGCAATTCAAATTTTCCGGGGAAGCCCGATGCCCGCACACGGACGCTCATAAATGAAGACGGGCGACTACCGGCGCGACTACGCGGCCTACGCGGCTGCGCTTGAGCGCGCCCGATACGACTACCACACGGGCGTCACGCCGGAACTGCGTCTCACGCCGATTCGAGATCGCTATGCAGACCTCTGGACGCGCGACGCCGTTAACGATCTCACGCGTGCCCGCGAGGAAATTTCCCGGCAGTTTGAAACCGAGCGCGTCGCTTGCGCCGCCCTGCTGCGTGCTGCGCAACTCGGTTACGTGGAGGCGCAGGCCACGGACGTAACGCGCGAACTCGCGCGCTGTCGTGCGTCCGCCGTCGTCGAGTGGAACGGCGCGAGCCTCGCGCCGGAGGATGCCCCGGACGCGCTCGCCCTCGAACCTGATGCGGCGCGCCGCCGCGAACTCTCCGCGCGCTGGTTCGAAGCCCTGCGCGCCTGCAACGACCTCCGCGCCGCGCGCTTCGACACGCTCCGCGAAGCCGCGCGCACGCTAAATTTCAACTCTTACTTCGAATTCCTGTCAGGCATCCACGAAGAGTCGAGCCTTGAGCGTCTGAGCGCGGCGGCTGACAACTTTCTCGCGCGCACCACTTCCGTCTACAACTCGACATTGTTTGAATGGGCTGCGCGCCATTTGCCGCCCGAATTTTCGCGTGCTCCCGCGTATGCCGACAGTCTCTTTCTCAGGCGGCTCTCGCACCTCGATCCGTTCTTCCCCGCGAGCGAACTGCGTGCGACGTACGAGGCGACAATGCAGGACTTGGGAGTTCGCGCCGGGCAACAACATAACCTGTCAATCGAAGCGACCGGGCATAAAATCGGGAGCATGCTCGCCGCGTGTTATGCCTTGCGCCCGCCTGAAGAGGTGCGTCTGGTTCATCGAAGCGAGGGCGGCGCGAGCCTCTATCAGATGTTTTTCGCGGCGGCGGGAGGCGCGCAAGCATTCGCGTGGGTTTCGCGCGACCTCGCCGCGCGTTATCCCGAACTCGTCTACGCGCCGGACGAGACGACGCGGGCGGGTTTCCAACTTCTCTTCGCCGATCTGCTCGCGGATGCAGCGTGGCTCACCGCACACAGAAACGTCCGTCCTTCGTCGGCAGGCGAGATCGCGCGCTCCTTCGCGTTCGTCGAGTTGCAACTCACGCGGCGCGCCGCCGTCCGTTTGCAACAACAGCGAATTCTGGATCAAGCACGCGATCCGCTTGACGCACAACTCGCCGAAGGCTACGCGGTCGCGCTCGAAGAGGCGATAAATTTTCGCCCCGACCCGTCGCTCTATCTGCGAGATTTAATTTCCGACGACCCGGAAGAGACGCGCGCGAGTGCGCGCCTCCAACCCGCCGTCTACCTGCGCGCGCGCCTCTTCGCCACCGCGCTCGGCGAATACTTTCGGACGCGCTACGGTCATCGCTGGTGGGCTGCCCGCAGAGCCGCGGACGAGTTGATCGACCTGTGGAACACCGGCTCGCGCTACACGGTCGAAGAGTTGGCTTCGCTCGCGGGGCTGGGCGACTTAAACTTCGACTTGCTGGCCGACACTACGGAAGCGGCTCTCAGAGGCGAATGACACAAGAAAGGCGAGTCAGCGTGCGTCTTCCGGCGCGCGAAAATTACGAGATCGAGATCGGCGCAAACGCCCTTCGCCGTCTGGGCGACATCGTGCGGCGCGCTCTGCCCTCCGAGGCGCGCCGCATCGCCCTCGTCTCCAACCGTCGCGTCTTCGAACTCTACGGCGCGGGCGTGCTGCGCAGTCTGCGCGCGGGCGGCTTTCAAGTCTCACACTGGCTGATGGGCGACGGCGAGCAGCATAAAAATTTGAGAAACGCCGAACGCGCGCTGGCCTTCTTTTCCGAGAGCCGCCTGGAACGAAGCGACGCGGTCGTCGCGCTCGGGGGCGGAGTTGTGGGTGATCTGGCGGGCTTCGCCGCCGCCGTCTACTTGCGCGGCATCGCGTTTCTACAAGTGCCGACCACGCTCCTCGCGCAAATTGATGCTTCCGTCGGAGGCAAAACCGCTGTCAACACGCGCGAAGGGAAGAACTTGATCGGAGCGTTTCACCAGCCGCGCGCCGTCGTCATCTCGACGGAGACTTTGCAGACGCTCCCCAGACGCGAGATGACCGCCGGGTGGTGTGAAGCGATCAAGCAGGGCGCGGTTGGAGATCGTCGCCTTTATGAACAGACGCGCCGTTTTCTGGTCGCGGAAAATGAGAACGAAAAGGCGCGCGGGTCGAAGAGTGAGCGCGGGGCGAAACAGAGGGGCGGGCGCGCGGATGAACTCGCCGCTCTGATCGCGGCGCAGTGTGCCTTCAAAGCGAAGATCGTGGCGGGCGACGAGCGCGAAGCCGTGGGACGCACGGACGCGCGTTCGCGGCGCATCCTGAACTTCGGCCACACGTCCGCGCACGCGCTCGAAGCCGTCACAGCTTACAGGCGTTTTCGTCATGGCGAAGCGGTCGGCTACGGGATGATCGTAGCGGCTGAAATTTCACACAGGCTAGGCATGCTCGACGGTTCGGAGTTAGAATCTTTACGCGCTTGCGTCGGGCTGGCCGGACGCTTACCCCGCGCAGACGATCTCGAAGAGCGCGCTCTCTTGCGCGTGATCGCTTCCGATAAAAAAAGCGTCGGCGGTCAGGTACGCTGGGTGCTGCTTGAGGGCATCGGGCGTGCGCGAATCGTCGGCGGGCAGGAGATTCCGCCGCGCATCGTGCGCGCCGCGCTTCATGCCGCGCTGGTGCGGCAACCTTGAAAACAGAAATGAGGAAATTGAAATGAGTCAGGTGCGAGACGAAAATTTCAGAGCGCGTTGGACGACCGAGCGTGGCAGCTCGCGCTTCAATTTCCTGATCACGGTGGTTGTGATCGCGCTCGTCGGTTACGCCGCTTATCAATATGTGCCCGTCGCTTATCAGGCTTCGCAGTTGAAAGTCTCCATGCAGGACACGGTGGACAAGGCGGTCGTGACGAGCAAGAACGCTGCGTGGGCGGAGGAGCAGCTGAGAAGGAGCCTGCCGATCTACGGCGCGCCGCCGAATACGCTCATCACCGTCTCGCCGCGCGAAGCGCGCCTCGAAGCGCACGTCCAATACAGCGTCCCTATCCCGCTCCTCGTCACGACCTACGAATATAAGTTCGATCACACGACGCGCAGCGCGTATCTGATGTCCGGCGGAGGGTGACGCAGAGCACACACGCGCACAGGGAAAAGGGTCAGGGGTCAAGGGTCAAGGAAAGAAGAGCGTCGCGCTTCTTCACCTTGACCTTTGACCCCTGACCCTTTTCCTGTGCGTTATGCGTTTGCGACTTTTGCGCCGAGTGAACTTTGCAGTTGGACGAGCGAAGCGGGCGCGCTGGCGAGCCATGTGGTCGGGCAGACGCCGCAGCGTTCGCAGGTGGGCACGCTCGGACAGGGCGCAGTTGACTTGGCGATCTGCGCGCGTTCGTGTTCGCGCTGCATGAAGGCGCGACCGAGTCCGGCATCCACGATCTCCCACGGCAAAAACTCTTCGTAAGTGCGCGTGCGGCTGGTGTGAAAAGCCGGATCGAAATTCGTCTCGCGCAAGGCCGCGCCGAGATCGCCGCCGTTCTGCGCCATCGCTTCGATCACACGGCTGACGGAACGGTCGCCCGACGAGAACAACGCCTGCTCGTGCGCGATGCGCGCAGACATCGCGCGCACTTCCACGTTCGGAATTCGCGCGAGTTGTTTCGAAACCCACTTCAGACGCCGCTTGAGTTCGCGCTCCTCACAGATCGGCTCCCACTGGAAAGGCGTGTTCGGCTTCGGCACAAACCCGTTCAGGGCGGGGATGATCTTGCCGACGCGCCCGAAGCGTCTGCCCGCTTCGAGCATGCGGTCTTTGATGCGTTCGACGAGCCGCACCATCTCTGCCAGATCTTCGTCAGTCTCCGTCGGCAAGCCGACCATCAGGTAGAGCTTGATCGTCAGCATCCCTCGATCAAAGACCGCGCCGCAGATCTCTACGATCTCGTCGTTCGTCAAATTCTTGTTGATGACTTTGCGCAGGCGATCCGAACCCGTCTCCGGCGCGACCGCGATCTGTTGGTCGCGCGATTCGACGAGCGCGTCCAGCAGTTCGTCCTCGATCTGGTCGAGTCGCAAACTGGAGACGGAGATGCGGAAGTTCATCTCGCGCAAGCCCTGCAAGATTTCGCTGATCTCCGGGTGATCGCAGACGGCTGTAGACACCAGACCGATCTTGTCTGTTTTGCCGCGCCACTCCGCAGCCTTCGCCAGCACGTCGCGCGCAGGCACGACGCGCGGCGGCCAGTAGTTGAAGCCCGCCCAGCAGAAGCGGCAGCCTTGCGAGCAACCGCGCGAAATCTCTATCAGGAAACGCTCGCCCATCTCCGCTTCGGGTGCCCACACCACCGTCGAAGGCGCGAACACTTCACGCGCGCGCAAGGATTCGGCGATCTCCGTGTCGCCGCGCCGCATCGCGCGTTTCAAACTTCCTTCTTTCGGATTCTCC
>DASWNS010000322.1:0-7316 GCA_036399115.1 Pyrinomonadaceae bacterium
CGAGCATCGCAAAGAGCATGATCCAGGGGTGCGCGGCGGCATATGCTAACAGCGGCGGAAACGACATGCCGAGCGCGACGCCGCCGATGGCAAACAGCGTCCCGACAAAGAAGAGGGCGTAGACTTTGCGTATGAATCCCATCCGTTCGGCGACCGAAGCCTGTGCCGCCGTCTGCGCCTGTAAGCTGCCCCAACTGCCGTCCGCGCTCTGCGGCGGCCAAGCCTGCTGCTGGTGTTTGAAGCCTTGATTCGGGGATTGAAAGTCGTTCATTAAAAACCTTCCTTCGTTAAAAAATCCGGCTGAAATTTTACGCCCACGCGCGCCGTATGCAAATTAAGATGCCGACGCCCGCGCGAAAGCTGCATCAAGCGGAATTATACGGCATCCGGTACGGGAACTTATAGATCATCCGATGCAGGAGCGTGCGGCTCGATGGTTGACTCAGGGCGTGACGCCGAGCGCGTTGTACTTGCGCAGGATGTCGAGCGTGCGTTCGAGCGGGAGTGCTTCGATGGTCAACCCGCCGCGCCCCTTCAACGTCTGCGCGCGAAAGAGCGAGTTGTAGATCGCCTCTTCCGTCGCCTCGATGACGGCGAGAAAGAGCGGCGACATCGCATCGTTCGACAACAACTTCAACTCGCGCGGCGCGGCAAGTTCGCCCGGCCTGCCGCTCGCGTTCATGCGGGTGCGAACTTCGGGCGCGCTGGAAAAGGCTATGACGTAATCGCCGCTGCCGTTCGTCGCTGCGGCTCCCGTCCGCCCCAGTCCGAGCATCGCGCGTGACGCCATGCGCCGCAGGTTGCGCGCGTCAACGGGCGCATCCGTCGCGATGACGATGATGATCGAACCGTCCGCCGAAGTGTCTCCGGGCAACGCGTCCGCCGCCGTCGTGCGCCCTTCGTGTGGCGCGTCATGCTCTTTAACTTTCCCGCGTGCGTCGCTCGCACGCGAGGGCGCGACCGCTGCCGCCGCGCGTTCGAGTTCGTCCTTGAGATAAAACTTGCCGAGTTCACGACCGACGGGCGCACCGTTAATTGTGAGCACGCCGCCGTAGTTCGTCTGCACGAGCGCGCCGACCGTGTAGCCGCCGAGCGCGGGCGGCAGCTTTCTCGAAGCGGTGCCGATGCCGCCTTTGAAACCGAAGGCGATGGTCCCCGTGCCCGCGCCGACCGCGCCTTCTTCGACCGCGCCGCCGCGCGCATTCCTGATCGCATTGAACACGTCTTCGCGCGTGATGTGCCGCCCGCGTATGTCGTTCAAGCCACCGTCGTTCGTCTCTGCGACGAGCGGGTTGACGGAACGCACATCGGAGTTTTCGGGGAGCGCGAGCATGTAGTCCAGCACGGCGTCGGCCACGCGCGGCACGCTCAGAGTTGAAGTGAGCATGATCGGCGTCTCGATCTCGCCGAGTTCGTTCACCTGCGTCGAGCCTGCGAGTTTGCCGAAGCCGTTGCCGACGAAGACTGCGCCCGCGACCTTCTCACGAAACAGGTTGCCCGCGTGCGGCAGGATGGCCGTGACGCCCGTGCGAATGCTTTCGCCGCGAATGATCGTCGTGTGTCCGACGCGGACGCCCGCCACGTCCGTGATCGCATTTTGCGCGCCCGTCGGCAGGACGCCGACGCGAAGGCCGACCTCTCTGGCGCGCGGCCTCTGGTTCTTCTGCATATCGGTTTGCATCCGTGCGGGCGCGACGCTCAGCAGCGCGAACGCCAGCGCGAAGAGAAATTTTTTCAAAACCATTTTTTAACTATCCACGGTTTCCTCTCGCGCAGAGAGAAAAATTATGAGATTTGTGCGGCGATGATTTATCATCCCTCCGCTTTCATTTCAAATTGGTCGTGCCGCACCTGAATTTGTCTCTTCTCAATGGAGGAATTCGATGAAACCCGGATGTTCCATCCCGTTCTGGGCGTGTGCCCTCGTCTGCACCGCCGTGCTCTTCGTCTCCGTCAACGCGCAGCGCAGAACCGCCGCGACGCCTGCGCCTGCGGCCAACGCCGCGACGGCTGCACGCAACGACGAAGCCTACACCGCGAAGATCAAAGAGTACACCACGGAAAAATATTTTCTGACCGAACTCGTCGATCACCTGCCCGCCTCGACGAGCGTGCCCTCGCCCGACAAGGTGCTCGGCTACGTCGTCGGCACGCCGAACAAGCTGACCTACACGAAAGACATACACCGCTACATGCGCGAGCTTGAACGCACGAGTCCGCGCGTGCGCGTCTTCGTCGCGCCGGAAAAATCCGAAGAGGGGCGCGAGCAGTTGCTCGTCGCCGTCAGCGACGAAGCGAACCTCCAGCGGCTCGACCGTTACAAAGAGATCACCGCGCGACTCGCAGACCCGCGCCGCACCACTGACGCGGAAGCGAAACAGTTGATCGGCGAGGGCAAGGCTTTCTACTGGGCTTCGGGTTCGATCCATTCAACCGAAACCGGCTCGCCCGAAATGTTGATGGAGATGGCCTATCGCCTCGCCGTCGAAGAGTCGCCGTTCATACAGGAGATCCGCCGCAACCTGATCGTGCTCATCACTCCCACGCTCGAAGTTGACGGGCGCGACCGCATGGTTGACCTCTATAACTATCGCAAGGCCAACCCCGGCAAAAACTCGCCCTCGCTGCTCTACTGGGGCAAGTACGTCGCGCACGACAACAATCGCGACGGGCTGGGCATGGCGCTCGCCCTCACGCGCAACATGATGCGCACCTTCCTCGAATATCACCCGCAGGTCTTGCACGACCTGCACGAGTCCGTGCCCTTTCTCTACACCTCGACGGGCACCGGACCATACAACGCGTGGCTCGATCCGATTGTCATAGACGAATGGCACCTGCTCGCCTATCACGAAGTGGAAGAGATGACGAAGCGCGGCGTGCCCGGCGTGTGGACGCACGGCTTCTACGACGGCTGGGCGCCGAACTACATGTTCTACGTCGCCAACGGCCACAACTCCATCGGTCGTTTCTACGAGACGTTCGGTAACGGCGGCGCAGACACGATGGATCGCACCGTCGCGCAGCAGGCGCAGCGCGACTGGTACAGGCCGAACCCGCCGCTCCCGCGCGTCAAGTGGTCGCTCAGGAACAACGTCAACCTGCAACAGTCGGCCATCCTGCTCGCCATGAATTTCACGGCCAACAACCGCGAGCGATTCCTCAATAACTTTTATCTCAAGAGCAAACGCGCCGTCGCCAAGGCCGCGAACGAAGGGCCTGCGGCCTACATCGTGCCGGGCGACGCGACGCGCCCCGTCGAGGCGGCGGACATGGTGAACCTGCTGCGCCTGATGGGCGTCGAAGTGCATCGCGCGACGCGCGAGTTTACGTTGAAAGATGAGGCGAGGCCGACGGCAGCCGCCGCCTCAGGTGCAGCGCGCGGCGCGGAGGGGAGAAGCGGCGAGCAGCCGCAAGCGGGCGGCGCGGAGGCGCGCGAGCGCGCGACGGGCGCGGACGCCAAGCCCCCGGAGCGACGCTACCCGGCAGGCTCTTACATCATCCGCATGGACCAGCCCTACTCGCGCATGGCCGACATGATGCTCGACACGCAGTATTACAACGCGAGCGACCCGCGCCCCTACGACGACACGGGCTGGACGCTCGGCGCGATGCGCAACGTGCCGACCGTGCGCGTCAAAGATCGCGCCGTGCTCTCCGCGCCGATGGAACTGCTGACGACGGACGCGAGCGTGCGCGGGAAATTGACGGGCGCGTCGAACGCGAGCGTTTACGTCATCAATCACAACACGGAGAACACGCTGGCGACGCTGCGTTATCGTTTGCAGGACGTGCGCGTGAGCGTCGCGGAGAGCGAGTTCAAAGCGGGCGCGCAGAATTTCAACGCGGGTTCATTCATCATCAGAACCGAGGGAAACCCGGCGGGCTTGCGCGCCCGGCTCGAAGCCGCCGTCACAGAGTTGGGGCTGACGGCGGTTGCGTTCGACCGTGTGCCGGACGTTAAGACGCACGACATCTCCACGCCGCGCATCGCCATCCTGCACACGTGGCAGAACACGCAGAACGAGGGCTGGTATCGCATCGAGTTCGACCGCCTGAAAATCCCCTATAGCTACATCTCCGAGCACACCATCCGCGACACGCCGAATCTGCGCGAACGCTTCGACGTGATCATCTTTCCGCCCGTCGGCGGCACGGCGCAGTCAATCGTGAACGGCATCCCGCGTCGCGGCGACCCGATCCCTTGGAAGGCTTCCTCGCTCACGCCGAACTTCGGCAACTCGCCCGACCAGTCCGAAGACATACGCGGCGGCATGGGACTCACGGGCGTCGCCAACCTGCAAAGGTTCGTCTCGGACGGCGGACTCTTCATCACTGTCCAGAACACCGTGCGCGTCCCCGTCGAATACGGCATGACGAGCGGCGTGACGATTGAGTCGCCGCGCCAACTGCAAGCCGCAGGCTCGATCTACAACGCCACTTTTACCGACCGCAAAAGCCCGATCAGTTACGGCTACGGCGAACAGCTTCCGATCTACTTCAATCAGGCTCCGCTCCTTCAAGTGGCGACCGGAGCGCCGGGCGGGGGCGGGGGCGGCGCAGGCGGAGGCGCTGCGACGGGCGCGCGTCCTTCGGGACGCGGCGGTGTGAACGACCCGGACGTGATACAGGCGATGCCGCAGGCCGCGCCGCCGCCGCCACGCACGCCCGCGCGTCCCGGCGAGGAACAGATCACGGAGGAACAACGCCTCCAACTCGGCCCCTTCTACGTTCCCCTGCGCGAACGCCCGCGCGTCGTGCTTCGCTTCGCGCGCGAGGAGCGCGATCTGCTCGTGAGCGGGATGCTGGCAAACGGGTCGGAGTTGGCGAATCGCGCGGCCATCGTGGACGTGCCTCTGGGGCGCGGTCATATCCTGTTGTTCGCCACCAATCCCATGTGGCGACACCAGACGCAGGGCGAATTCTTTCTCCTCTTCAACGCCGCCCTCAACTACGACAACCTCGGCGTCGGCCTCGTTGAGCCGCCGACCGCGCCCGCGCGCGAAACAAGAAGCGAAGAACAGTAAAAGCAAGGATGAGGGATGAGGGATGAGGGATGAATAGGAAAAGGTTCAGCTTGATAAGCGGGCTTTGTTTTATTCATCCCACATTCCACATCCCTCATCCCTTAATTTAAAGGAGACTCTAAACATGCAGAACTATCCCCCGCCGCCGGGTGCGCCGAATTATTCTCCGTCAGGAATACCGCAGGGACAGGCTCCGAAGTCGAAGAAGCCCTGGATCATCGGCGGCGTCGTCGGCTGCCTCTTGCTGATCATCATCGTCGTGCTCGCGCTCGGCGGGCTGGCTTATTTAGGTTTCAAGAAGGCGGAGGAAGCGGCGAAGTCTATAAACGTCAACGCGCCCGCGCCGAGACAGGCGGCGAACACGAAGCAGTACGTGAACTCGCGCGAAGGCCGCACCGGCAAACTCTCGGACAACTTCGTCGATTTCTCTTTCTATTATCCCGCCGGGTGGGAACTCGACGACGACCCGACGCCCAACTTCGTCAGGGTCGAACGCAAGTTAACCGACGACGACGCGGGCAGTTTCACGCAGGAGAACTTCGCCGTCGGCTGGGTGAGCGCAACCGGCACGGCGGTTGATAAACAGTTGCTGCCGAAACTGGCGGCGCAGTTCAATACGCAGTTTGCGGCGCAGTTCCCGAACTACAAGAAGGTGTCGGAAGGCGAGACACGGATCGGCGTCTACGACGGCTACGAGTTTCGCTTCACGGCGGAGAAGAACAACGTGGAGTTCTGGGGGCGCGTGGCGATGCTGCCGCCGCCGTCCGGACAGACGAAGGGCGTCGCGCTCGTGATGATCGCGTCAGACCGCGCTCCGGAATTGTCGGGCGTCGAAGACGTGGGCGAGAAGGGCGAGTTGCCCGTCATACTCGAAGCGTTCCGCTGCGGTTCGGGGAAGTCCAGATAGCGTCTCTTATCGCAGCTTGCAGCCGGGTGCGACCTGAGAATTCAGACTCGCCGCAGAGGCGCGGAGCCGTGCCGCAGTCGGAGCGCAGAGGAGACATGCAACTCTCTCTGCGCCCCGCTTGCGCCAACTCTCCGGCGTCTCTGCGGTGAATCTTTTCATCGCCTCCGCACGACGAACGCTATAAAAATGGCCGGAACTTCTGCGCACGATGAGGGTGGAGCGGCAACCGCGACGACGGCGACTGGCGGCCTCTCGCCCATCTGGTTCGTCGTTATCGCCGTGCTGCTGTGGAGCACGGGCGGGCTGTTCATCAAGTGGGGCACGCTCTCGGACGCGGAACTCTCCGGCGCGCGTGCGCTCTTCGCGGCGGCGACCGTGATGCTTCTGACGAGACGCGAGGGCTTTCGCCTGAACGTCGTTACGGCAGTTGCCGCAGTCTTCTACGCCGCGCTGCTCTATCTCTTCGTCCGCGCCACGCTGATGACGACCGCCGCCAACGCGATCTTTTTGCAGTACACCGCGCCCGTCTACATCCTGCTCGCGGAGCCTTTCTTCTTCAAGGAGAAGTATCGCGCGGCGGATTTCGTCGTCGTCGCCTTCTGCCTCGCAGGGATGTCGCTCTTCTTCGTCGGTCAACTCAGGCCGCAGGACTTGGAAGGAAATCTGAACGCGCTCGCGTCGGGCGCGTGCTTCGCGGTCTTCTTCCTGCTCCTGCGCCACCCGCGCGCACGCGAAGTCAACCGCGCTTCGTCCGTCATCTACGGCAACCTCCTGCTCGCGCTCTTGATGCTGCCCGCCGTCGTCAAGGGCGCGGAGCATTTCACGCCCGCCAACATCCTCATCGCCGCCTATCTCGGCATCGTCCAACTCGGCGTCGCTTACACGCTCCTGACGCTCGGCGTGGCGCGCGGCGTGAAATCGCTCGACGCCGGGATCATCGGCTACATCGAACCCGTCCTCAATCCCGTCTGGGTCTTTCTCTTCCTCGGCGAACGCCCCTCCGGGTGGGCGTTGCTCGGCGGCGCGATCATCATCGCCGCCGTCGCCTCACACACCGTCTGGAACGCGAGAAAAAAGGGTGCGAACGAGAAGGCCGCGACGGCGCGCGGGCGAACTGTGTAAGTCTGCGAGCAAGCGTGTGCAGACGAAGAGAGTTCTTCTGAACACCTGTTGACAACGGCGACCGAAGTTCAATCTCTTCCTTTTGAACCGTTGAAAATTGAACCGTTGAAAACGGCTCTTAAGGAGTCGCGGTCTTGGCTGCCGATTCGAGGCGTTCCACCTCCGTCACTGCGAGCGGGTATTCGACGAAGCCCCTGTTGCCGTGCTCTCTGACCCAGCGCAGGTGCGGGAGCGCGTCGTCGCGTCTGCCTTTGAGGGAG
>DASWNS010000323.1:0-5835 GCA_036399115.1 Pyrinomonadaceae bacterium
CCGAATCAAACGAAAACTGCGTTAATGTTCACAAAAACGGGCGAAAAACGACCGGCTGTTGGGCTTTGTTGATGCCTCGGGAAATAAGGGGCTTGAGGGGACGAAAATATTTTGACAGAAGGATTGTCAAAAAGGCTCGAAGGGTTTATATTTAAATTCCTCGCTTGTCCCCCTTCACAGGTGAGACAAGTTGAGACGAGAGGCAGAGAGTAGCGAGGGCTTTCTGCCTCTTGCTATTTTTAGCCGTTAGCTATTAACTGTTAGCCGTTAGCCGGAAAGGCAGACCGCTGCTGTTACTAGCTAACGGCTTTTCTTTTTTGACCCGGTTTCAGCTAACAGCTTTCTATGAACATCGGCATCACGGTCTATCCGACCTACGGCGGCAGCGGCATCGTCGGCTCGGAACTGGGCAAGGAACTCGCCAAGCGCGGGCACACCGTCCACTTCATCGCGTCCGCGCTGCCGACGCGTCTCACCGAGTTGAACGAGCGCGTGCGTTTTCATGAAGTCGAGATGATGTCGTACCCGCTCTTCGAACACCAGCCCTACACGCTCGCGCTCGCGACGAAGATGGCGACCGTCGCCGAGATGGAACAACTCGACCTCCTGCACGTCCACTACGCCATCCCGCATTCCATCAGCGCCATCCTCGCGCGCGAGTCATTGAAGCCGCAGAGGCGTCTGCCCGTCATCACCACTTTGCACGGAACGGACATCACGCTCGTCGGCGCGGATCGTTCATACCTGCCCATCACGCGCTACGGCATCGCGCAATCCGACGGCGTGACGGCGATCTCTCATTATCTCAGACGCGAAACCGAAGAGACGTTCGGCTACTCGCAGGTCGAAGTGATTCCAAACTTCGTCTGCGGCTCCGAGTACACGCGCCAACCCTCGCCGTCCCTGCGCGCAGAGTTGTCGCCCGCAGGCGAGCCGCTGCTGGTGCACGTCTCGAATTTTCGTCCGGTGAAGCGTCCGGTGGATTGCGTGGAGATTCTGGCGCGCGTGCGTGAGCGCGGCGTGGGCGCGCGCCTCGTGATGGTCGGCGACGGCAGCGAGCGCGGGCGCGCGGAGCATCGCGCGCGTTGTTTGAACGTGGAGAAGTTCTGCACGTTCGTCGGCAAGCAACCGCGCATCGTCGATTATCTCTCCGTCGCAGACGTGTTGCTGTTGCCTTCGGAGCAGGAGTCGTTCGGGCTGGCCGCGCTCGAAGCGATGGCCTGCGAAGTGCCGGTCGTCGCCTCGCGCGTCGGCGGCATCCCCGAAGTGGTGACTGATGGCGACACCGGATGCCTGAGCGCGGTCGGCGACGTGGACAAGATGGGCGCGGACGCCGCCGAACTGCTCACAGACGAAGCAGCGCGGCGCGCGATGGGCGCACGCGCACGCGAGTCTGCGCTCTCTCGTTACAACACAGACCTCGTCATCCCGCAATACGTCGAATTTTATGAGCGCATCCTCGCCGCATCCCCCCTCTAAAGAAGAGGACGCCTCGCCGCTGGCCGTTGAAGCGTCCGGGTCGTCGCCGGCTGATGAGCGACCGATCGGCTACATCATTCAAAACCTCGAACGCGCTTACGGCGTGCCGGAGAACAGGCATCGCTCCGACCCGCTCGACATGCTCATCGAGATCATCCTCTCGCAAGCCACCAGCGACATCAACAGCAGGCGCACCTTCGCCGCCCTCAAGCGTCGCTTCCCGACGTGGGACGCCGCCCTGCGCGCACGCGAATCAACCATCGCGCGCACGATTCAATCCGGCGGCCTCGCCAATCAAAAAGCGGCGGTCATCAAAAGTCTGCTCCGTCAAATCAGGGAGGAGCGCGGCGCGCTCGACCTCACCTTCCTCCACGAACTCGCGCCCGGCGAAGCGGTTCGTTACCTCTCGCAATTTCGCGGCATCGGACCCAAGACTATCGCCTGCACGCTCCTCTTCGCCTGCCACACGGAAGTCTTCCCGCTCGACACGCACATCTTTCGCATCCTCCGCCGCGTCGGCCTCATTCCCCAAAAATGCACCGACCGTCGCGCGCACGAGATCATGAACCGACTCGTCCCTCCGGGGAAGTTCTACTCCTTCCACGTCAACCTCATACGCCACGGACGCGCCCTCTGCCGCCCCCGCGACCCCCTCTGCCAACGCTGCCCCATCGTCGAATACTGTGACTACGGGCAGACCATGATCTAGTGACAAGTGACAGGCAGAAGCCTTGAATCGCGAATCGTCAATCGTGAGTCGTGAATAGAAGGAAACTGTTTTAGTCTATTCACGATTCACGATTCATGGTTCACGATTCACGAGCGACGAATCACGTTTTTCCAACTTGTCACTTGTCACTGTTCTCTTATGTCTTACTTGATTGACGGCAACAACGTGATGGGGCAGCGCGTCGGGTGGCACAGGGATCGGCGGCGGGCGCGGCGCGAGTTGTTGGATGAGTTGGCGCGCTTCGCGGCACGGAGGAAGGCGCGGGTGGCGGTCGTATTCGACGGCGCGCCGGATGAGAATTTCGCGGATGGTTCGAGTTACAGGGGCGTGCGCGTCTACTACGCGGCGCGCGGGTCGGATGCGGACGCGCGGATCAAATCTCTGGTCGAATCGTCGCGCGAGCGTCGGACGCTGCTCGTGGTGACTTCGGATCGCGCGCTCGCCGACTACGTGCGGCGTTGCGGCGCACAGGTCGTCCGCGCCGGAGAGTTTCGCCGTCGCATGGAGGAAGCGGAAGCGGAGGGCGCAAACGAACAGACGGACGCGCCGCCGATTGAAGAGAGCACGGAACGCTGGATGCGCTACTTCGGCGTCGCGCCGGAAGATGATGAATGAGAAGGGCGCAGGTGCAGCCGCCTGATGCCCGGATTAAGTCGCGGTTGAGGATTCGGTCAAGCCGGATCAGCTTTTCAAGACGGTTTCCCGGTTCCTGTTATTTAGCGACCCGACGCACATCTTCGTTTTGCGCGACGAGGGCGAGGCGGTCGGCTCCGGGGCTGAGGGCGAGGCGTGTGATGCGTTTGAGTCCGGCGGCGGAGAAGTCCGCGACCTGTTGCCAGCCGTCGGCGGGCGCGGCGAGGTTGTACTGAAAGAGCCTCGCATCCTGCGCCATGAGGATGCTTGTGCCGTCGGGCGTCCAGGCGAGGTCTTCGCTGCCGGGGAGCGTCTTGGTGAGCGTCGTGCTGCGGTGCGTCTTCAGGTCGAAGATTTTAACGAGCCATTCGTCGGGGGAGATTTTGTGGACGAAACTGAACGCCGCGCGGCGCGGGACGAGGTGCAGCGCGCGACCGATGTTGACATGAATGGTGTCGAGAAAAGAGATGTCCGTGGGGACGAGTTGGAGTGTGTTTGGTCGGCCTTCCGCGCCGAGGATGAAGAGGGCGAGCGTGCGCGCGTCGAGCCAGAGGTGATAGCCGACGGGCTTGATGTTGGGCAGCACTAAACTTGGCTCGCCGCCCGCGAGCGGAAACTTCCAGAGGCGTTGCGTCTTGTCGGCTTCGACGCGGATGACGGAGAAGAATTTGCCGCCGGGCATCAGGGTCGGCGAGTACTCGCCTTCCGGCGTGGAGGTGAGGCGCGCGGACTGCCCGGTCTTGAAGTCGTAGCGGTAGATGTCCGTCTGGTCGCCTTCGCGCTGCGAGGTGTAGAGCAGGCTCGTGCCTTCGGGGAGGAAACTCGGCTGGTTATCGTAGCCCGCGCGGTTCGTGATGTTCACGGGCTGGCCGAACTCAATCCTGCCTTTGGCGGCCTTTACGTCAACGACGAAAATGTCTTCCGTCGCGGCGGGCGGCGTCGGTGTGGGCGTCTGCGCCTGTGCGGCGAGAGACGCGACG
Source organism: Pyrinomonadaceae bacterium (assembly GCA_036399115.1). GTDB lineage: Bacteria > Acidobacteriota > Blastocatellia > Pyrinomonadales > Pyrinomonadaceae > JAIVJZ01. The sequence continues at coordinate 3,823 of DASWNS010000323.1, forward strand.
AGCAGCAGAAGCAGAGAGCGAAGTGAACTGTCGAAGGTAAGTTTCATGGACGGAAAATTTTAAGGAACGATGAAAGATGAATGATGAAGGAGAATTCAGAACACAGAAAATAGAATTCAGGAGTCAGAATTTAGAATTCAGGAGTCAGAGTGAAACTCGGCAGATGTTTTCTTCTGACTCCTGACTCCTGCTTTTCATTCATCGTTCATCGTTCATCGTTTCTACCGTGTGTTATTTGATCTCGACGAGTTCGATGTCGAAGATTAGATTCTGCCCGGCGAGCGGGTGGTTGGCGTCGAGGGTGACGTGGGTGTCGGTGACTTCCGTGATGGTGACGGGGATCTGCTGGTCGGGCGCAATCTGCATCGCGAGCGCCATGCCGACTTCCGGCTCTTGCCCGAGGCTCTGCTTGATGATGGCGCGATCAATCGCCTGTACGCGCGCCGGGATGTGCTGCCCGTAAGCGTTGTCGGCTTCGATCTCCACTTTCTTTTGCTCGCCTATTTCCATCCCGCGCACGCCTTCGTCGAAGCCCGCGATGGTGTCTCCCGCGCCGACTGTAAACTCGAAAGGGTCGCCGCCGACGGACGAGTCGAAAATCTCGCCGCTCTCTAAACGCCCCGTGTAATGCACGCGCACCGTGTCGCCGTTTTTCGCTTGCTCTGGCATAATGCTCTCCGATTCGTTGGTTTGTGGTCGCGGAAGAGCATCGCACACTCACTTGCGGAAATCCAGCGAAGCAACTTGCCCGCCGCCGACGGGCGAACATTCAAACAAACAGCATCCCGACGGAGTTTCACAGATGAAGAAACTTGCCTCGCTCGCCGTCACACACGCGCTTCTCATCTCATTGCTCGCCCCGTTAGCAGGCGCGCAACAAACGCGCCCCGCTCCCGCGTCGCCCGCCGCAACCGCGCCGCCCGCGCCACAACAGCACGCGCGTCTCGACAAGGCCGCCAACCGCCCGCAACTGACCACGCACGCGCGCCTCTTACGCGACGGCCAACTCGTCTACAGCGGCTTCTCCGTGCCGCTGCAAATGACCATGTATCCCGACCCGAAACGCATAGACATCTTCGGTCGTCTCCAACTCGGCTCCACGCTCGCGCCCGGCGAATACGTCCTCCAGGTCATCGTCACCGACACCCTGCGCAACGACAAGCACCGCGTCGCCACCTAGTGGGTGGATTTTGAAATCTACAAGTGACAAGTGACAAGTGACGAGAGAAAGCCTTGAACCGTAAAGCGTGAAGCGTGAATAGAGAAGAACCGTTCTCTTCTATTCACGCTTCACGATTTACTGTCTTCTCCTCTATTCACGATTTACTGTCTTCCTCCCTATTCACGATTTACGATTCACGCTCCACTGTTTTATCTTGTCACCTGTCACTCGTCACTTGTCACTGCTCTTATGACTTCCATCATCGTCGGCACAGCCGGTCACATTGATCACGGAAAGACGACGCTCGTGCGCGCGCTGACGGGCGTAGATGCGGATCGTCTGCCCGAAGAGAAGCGGCGCGGGATCACGATTGATCTGGGCTTTGCCGAACTCTCGCTCGGAGACGTGAGCGTCGGCTTCGTGGATGTGCCCGGCCACGAGCGTTTCGTCAAGAACATGCTCGCGGGCGCACACGGCATAGACGCCGTCGCGCTCGTGATCGCCGCCGACGAAGGCGTGATGCCGCAGACGCGCGAGCACTTCGACATCAGCAAACTGCTCGGCGTCTCGCACGGCCTCGTCGTCATCACAAAGACCGACATCGTGGACGGCGAGTTGCTCGAACTCGTGCGCGCCGACGCGGAAGAGTTGATCGCCGGATCGTTTCTGGAACATGCGCCCGTCGTCCCTGTGAGCGCGCGCAGCGGCGCGGGACTCGACGAGTTGAAAGAGCGTCTGCGCGAAGTGGCCGCCCTTGTGCCCGCGCGCTCGTCCGTCTCGGTCGCGCGTCTCCCTGTAGACCGCGCCTTCACGATGCGCGGCTTCGGCGCGGTGGTGACGGGCACGCTCGT
>DASWNS010000324.1:0-30346 GCA_036399115.1 Pyrinomonadaceae bacterium
GGAAAGAGAACCAATCCCTCTCCGCCACCTCTCCGAAGTCAAACGCTTCACGGTGAAGAATACTCGACACCGTGCGCGAACCCTCTAACTTTTACCTGTCCCTTTGATCGTGCGACACCAGAATTTCAGTTGTCGCCGTGGCCGTGTGCCCGGCCATGTCGGTGATGGTGGCAGTCACAAGATAGCGACGCCCATCCAAATCATTTCCATTGCGCCGCGCCTCCAGCATCAGCGTCTCCGTCCACTCGCCGGTTAGACCACCGAGCGTGCGCGCCGGGATAGCGAGCGGCGTGCCGTACTCGTCCGTCACGACATAGCTGACGCTGGCAAGACCGGAGACAGCATCCGCGCCGCTGCCGCTGAGCGTGACGGCGACCGGCTTTCCGTTCTTTCCATTAATGATCGAGGGAGTGGCCGAAAGCTGAATGGCCGGAGCAGTCTTGTCTATCTTGATCGTTAAACTCCGAGTCGTTTCGACATTCCCGATGCGGTCGGTGGAACGATAGAGAATGTTGTTCGTCCCCTCCTGGCTGATCTCGAAGCTGCCCGCGTAGGGCTGCCAGCTTGCGCCGCCGTCCGTCGAATATTCCGTGCCTGCCACGCCTGAGCATGAATCGGAAGCGTCGAGCGCAACCGCCACGTCGCTCGTGTACCAATCGTTCGAGCCGTCGGGAGTGGAAGGATTCAGAGTCGCGTTCGTGACGGGTGCGGTCGTCTCCGGTATAGCGGCGTCGGCGGTCGCTACGTTGCCCGCCGTCACCGTCGCGACACAAGAGTAGAGCACGTCCGCGCCCTGCTCGACTTTGACGAGATATTCACCCGGCTCCAAGTCCACCCCGCCGAAGAAGCCGCCGCCGTCGGTGGCCGTGTTGCGTATCGCGCCGGTGCCGAGGTTTTTAATGGTCACGTTCGCAGTGTCGAGGGGAGTGTTGTCGGCGCGCTTCGCAAATCCCATGATGTGGCCGAGGGTCGGCGCAGACTTCCAGGGCAGCACGGGGATGGTCGCCGCTTCGCTGAAGATGGGCGTCAGCCCTGCGGGTTCGTAGAGCGTTGCGCCGTCAACGGACTTGCCCGTCGTCAGACCCGACGCGAACTCCGCGAAGGAGCGCACGGGCGAGTTTTTCCCCGGCGGAACCGAGAACGGGTCGGCGGGAACGGCGACGTTCGAAGTTCCCATCGAGTAGAAGATGACGCCGATGCCGCTCTTGCCCGTGATCGCCGAAGGGGCGAGTGCGCGGCGCGCCTGCCTGAGCGTGCCTTCGATGGAATTGAGAAACGCGCCCTGCCCGATCATGCCCGCGCGGTTGTACTGGTGATTCTTCAACCATTCGTTCCACGTGTCGTTGAGCGGCACGTTTGAAGGCGTGTGCTCACGTTTGTAGTTCATCGGCATCGCGATGTCGAGGATGCCCTCCTCCGTCCACGCGCGCCAGTCCTGATAGACGCGCCAGTAGGCTTCCGCAGAGTTCCATCCGGCCTCGGTCACGGGTCCGCCGCCGAACGCGATGAGCGCGGCGGAGACTCTCAAATCAGGCTTGATGGCGATGGCGTTCAGATAGACGCGCCGCACCAGATTCGACACCTGATCGCGCCGCCACTGATTCCACTGCGGGTCGTTCTGCGCGGGCGTGCCCGTCCGCCCGTAGTGCGTGTTGAAGCGTGCCACGCTCGTCGCGTTGTAGCCGATGTTTGTCCCGGCGGTGGGCGTCTGTCCGGGGACGGTGAATTCGGGGTAGCGGATGCGGTCGAGATGCAGGCCGTCGAGTTGGTAATTGCTGACGAGATGCGTCAGTACGTTGACGGTGTAGGCTTCGGCGTCGGGGTGGCCGGGATCGATCCAGAAGTCGTTGCCGAAGCGGTGACCCTGAAAACTGATGCCGCCCGCGCCGTCGGGCAGCAGGGTGCGCGTCAGCCAGTTGTTCGGGCCGGGGATGATCTTCTGTGTGGTTGGATCGTAGCCGCCGTGAAGGTTGAAGACATGATTGGGATTCGTCGGCGCGCCGAGCGTGGCCGAAGGTGTGAAGTTCGGATTTTTGTTCCAGACCGCGCCCATGATGACGAAGGCGTGGACTTCTATGCCGTTGTTGTGCGCCTCGTTAATCAAATCCTGAAGCGGATCGAAATCGGCGGCGATGGGCGTGAAGTCCGGGCGCGGTTCGAGCGAATTCAAGTACCAGGCATCGCCGCGTCGTCTGACCTGCGCGAAGATGGCGTTGGCCTTCGCGGCCTTCGCGTTGTTGACGATGGCTACGACATCGTTGTGATTGTTGAGCGTGGTGTTGAAGGTGTCTATCCAGAAGGCGCGATACTCTGCGCGCGTCTGAGCCTGCGTGCCGGTAGGATTCAGCAGCAGCCCGGCCAGAGCCAGCACCAGACAGGTAAACAGGATTCGGATAAAGCTATGAGGGGTTTTTCTACGCATCTACTAATCGTGCCTCCTTAGGAAGGAAAGGGTTGTGCAACACTGGAAGTGAACCGCGTGGCAGATTACCACATGCTTGCCCCTGCGCCGTAGAATATGGGCGCGAGTGTCGGCACAACTGGAAATCTTTTGCGCTCCCCTTTGCTCGAACACGCCCCGCCAGTCGCCGGGACATGGACACAAAATTTTAACGGAGAGATGAAAGATGAGAAGTATCAATCGCACGGATGTGAACCGAACGTGGCTCTGGATAGTCTTAGTGATCGCAACCTGTTCACTGACGACTTTTGCACAGACCGCCGCTCCCGCCGCGCAAAAGCAGGCGAACAACGAATATCAGGAAGGCGCAATTCTCTGGACGCAAACATCGGGCGAGGCGCGCGCACTGGCGTATCAGGCTTTCACCCTCGCGCGCATGATGCTGGATCGCGATCTACAGTCGAACCGTCGCAGCAGGATGCGCAGGGCGATTGTCGTGGATGCCGACGAAACCGTGCTGGATAACAGTCGCTATCAGGCCACGCTCCTGAAAAACCGGCAGAACTACGACCCGCTGACGTGGACTGCCTGGGTGAAGCGCGTCGAGGCCGAGGCCATCCCCGGCGCGGTCGAGTTCCTCCGCTATGCAGCTTCGCGCGGCGTGCGCGTCTTCTACATCACCAACCGTAACCTGTCGGAGAAGGAGGCCACGACCGCCAACTTGAAGAAGCTCGGATTCCCTGACGTGAGCGACGAGACGTTGCTCGTCAGAACTGACGCTCAAACTTCCAGCAAGGAAGTCCGCCGCCGGTCGGTGAGCGCGAAGTTTCGCATCGTGCTTTTGATGGGCGACAACCTCAACGACTTCGCAGAGATTTTCCAGCAGAGCAAGACGGTCGCGGACAGGCTGGCGGCAGTGGAGCGGAATAAGGCCGAGTTCGGCAGGCGGTTTATTGTCCTGCCCAACGTGATGTACGGCGACTGGGAGAGCGCGCTCTACGACTATAACTTCAAACTCACGGAAGAAGAGAAAGCCGCCAGGCGGAAGAGTCAGCTAAGAACTTATTGAGCTTCGAGACACGTGTTAACAGAGTCCTGAACAACGGGCAAGAGCCGCGAGAGAGGCCGCTCAAGAGGAGGAGTTGAGACGTTGCGCGTTCTACTGGTCGAAGACGAGCGGGGTGCCGCCAAGATGCTCGCCAAGGGCTTGCGCGAAGAGTCTTACGCGGTGGATGTCGCGGGAGACGGCGAGACGGCGTTGGAGCAGGCTTACCTCAACGATTATGATCTGATCATCCTCGATGTGATGCTGCCCGGCAAGGACGGCTTCGAGGTCTGCCGGGAGTTGCGCGCGAGCGGCTCCGCCGTGCCGATTCTCATGCTCACGGCGCGCGATGCCGTGGAAGATAGAGTGGAAGGACTCAACACGGGCGCGGACGACTATCTGGTCAAACCGTTCGATTTCGACGAGTTGCTCGCACGCGTGCGCGCGCTGCTGCGAAGGGTTCCAGCCCTTCTGCCGGAGGTCATCATGGTCGCGGATTTAGCCATCAACACGCGCGCGCAACAGGTATCCCGCGCGGGCAAGCCCATCGAACTCACGACCAAAGAGTATGCCCTGCTCGAATACCTCGCGCGGCACGCCAACGAAGTCGTCAGCCGCGCCGACATTGCCGAACACGTCTGGGACGAGAGCTATGATCCTTTCTCGAAAGTCATAGAGGTCTTCATTCAAAGGTTACGCCGCAAGATCGACGACGAACGCCCTGTCAAACTGATTCGTACCCGCAGAGGGGCGGGTTATATGCTCTCAACGGGAGATACGGACGAAGATGTTTGAGTCTGTCAGGGCACGTCTGACCCTCTGGTACGTGAGCGCGCTCGCGCTCATCCTCGTCGTGTTTGGCGTCGCCGTTTACGTCATGCTGTCGCGCGCGCTCAACCGGCGCGTAGACGAAGCCCTGCGTTCGACCCTCGAAATCTCGATCACCTCGTTGAAGCACGACACGCAGGAAGGGCAGTCGAGCCAGAGCGCGGCGCAGAGTACGGCAGCGGAGTTGTCGCACCCGCAGCAAGCCCTGATGATCTTCGACGGCGCGGGGCGCTTGCTCGCCGAGCACCCTTATGAAGACGACCTGCACATCCGCCTCCCCGACCTCGGCGCGATACCCGCCGACGAGGTCTACCTCTACACTGTCGCGGAAGAGAACGACGCCGACGATCATCATCGCCTCGCCGTGCGCAGGGTGCGTATCCCCCCGGCAGATACACCGTACATTATCCTCGCCAGCCAGCCGCTCGAAGCGGTCGAAGACGAGTTGGAATCGCTCCGGGAGATACTCTATCTGGCGACGCCTGCGGCGCTCCTTCTCGCCGGACTCGGCGGCTGGTTCCTCGCCCGTCAGGGCTTTGCGCCCGTCGCCGCGATGGCTCGCAGCGCACGCCGGATCGGAGCCGGGAGTCTCGACCGCCAGTTACCGGTCGTCAACCCGCGCGACGAACTGGGACAACTCGCCACCACTTTCAACGAACTGCTCGCGCGTCTCAACTCGGCCTTCGTCCAGCAGCGACGATTCATGGCCGACGCCTCGCACGAACTGCGCACCCCGCTCTCGGTGATGAGCACGGCGGCAGGCGTGACTCTGAAGAAGCCGCACCGTGAGGAGGAGGAGTACCGCGAAGCGCTCCAGATGATGGCCGAGCAGACGCGGCGGCTCTCGCGGATCGTGCAGGATATGTTCATCCTCGCCCGCGCCGACGCCGGGCACTACCCCCTGCAAAAGAGGGCGCTCTACTTGAACGACCTGCTCGAAGACATCGCGCGCGCCGCCGGACTGCTGGCCGCCCACAAGGACGTGACCGTAGAACTGACGAATCTGCCCGAGGCCACCTTCCACGGCGACGAAGACCTCCTGCGCCAGATGATGCTCAACCTCTTGGACAACGCCATCAAGTTCACGCCCGGGGGCGGCGTCGTCCGTCTGGGTTTAACCCGACGCGCAGACGAGTATCTGCTTTCGGTCGCCGACACCGGGACGGGCATCCCCGCTGTAGCGCAGGCGCACATCTTCGAGCGGTTCTACCGCGCCGACAAAGCGCGCTCGCGTGGCGAAGACGGGGGCGCAGGCTTGGGGCTTGCCATCGCCAGGTGGATCGCGCAGGCACATGAGGGCGAACTTGAGTTGGACGGCTCCGGCCACAACGGCACCACTTTCATCGCACGCCTGCCCGCTCCCGCCCGTAACTGACTGTCAACACCCTACTTCTCTCGTTTACCGCCCGTTTACCATAGATTTGATACCCTTCCCTGATAAATTGCGAGGGCAAAGAGAGTTCTGTCAATGGGGGGTGAAATCGGATGAGTTACAGGGTTAAAATGGTTCTGCCGGTTGTCGTGATGTTCTTAACTTTCGGGTATGCCGCGCTGGCGATTGTCCGGAGCAGCGCAGGCGAGTTGAAACAGCCGCTTCCGCCGTCGCTGGATAATCTGGCGGCGTCCAGGCTGGTAGAGATCAGAGACGTTGACGGTCGCGTCGTCCTCAGCGGCAATTTTACGTTGACGACGAAGCGTGACGGAGAGATCGAAGGGGCGGCACCGTTAACTGCGTCGGGCGTTGACCCGGATGCAGAGGGCGTGGCCGAGATCGAAATATCAAACGAGAAGAATAACGTCGTCGAAAAAGAGCTTGAGATCGAGGTGCGAAACCTCGCGGCGAATAGCTCTTACAACCTGTTTATCGACGGGGAGCAGGCGGCGACCTTCAAGACCAACCCGCGCGGCGTGGCGGAACTTGAGTTGACAAACCAGCCTTCCAGTTGAAGCGCCGGATTGTTGTTCAGAGAGTCTTGAACCGGAGGTAAGTCATGAATAGGATTGTCGAAAGCCATTATTATCGAAAACGTCCAATCGCGCTCGTCCTGCTGCTCACGCTGGTCGCAGGATCGCTGTTGCTGCTCCATTCACTTCGGGCGGGCACACCGGCCAATACCGCCGCAGAGCCTGCCGCGAATGTCACCGCATTTAACGGCGGCACATTCGAGGCGTCGGGCGTGGCGCATGTCCCCGGCACGGACGGACTGCTCTTTGTGGACGACGGGCGCACGGACGAAGTTTTCTGGATGCGGCTCGGCGAGGGGCGCAGCCAGGCAGGCGCGATCAAGGCGGTCAAGCTCGGTACGAGCGTCGTAGACCTCGAAGGCATCACCACCGACGGCACACACTTCTACGTCGTGGGTTCACAGTCGAAGCCGAAGGGCGGTGACATGGCCGGGCTGGTGCGCTTCCGTTTCGACGCACAGCGGCAGCGGGTGGAGAACGCCGAGGCGGTGAGCGGGCTGAAGCGTTTCCTCTCGGAGAACGTGGCCGAACTGCGCGGGATGGGCGACAGGAAGTACAAGGACGGCGGCATCAACGTCGAGGGCGTCGCGTGGGACCCGCGTGAGGGAAGGCTCCTGTTGGGCTTGCGTTCGCCGGTCGTGGACGGGCACGCGCTCGTCGTGCCCTTGCGCTTACGCGACCCGCGCCGGACGTTCACCGCCGACAACGTGGAGGTGGTTGACGCGAAGGCCATCAGGCTGCCGCTCGGCGGCGCGGGGATTAGGAGCATCGAATACGACGAACGCGTGAAGGCGTTCCGCGTCCTGAGCGGCGCGGCGGCCAACAGCGAGAAGGCCGATTTCAAGCTCTGGGAGTGGAACGGCGACGCCGCCCGCCCCGTGCTCCGCGAGGCGAGCACCTTCGACCGCCGACTCAAGCCCGAAGGCGTCACACGCTTCTCGGCGCGCGGGCGAGACTTCACCTTCATCGTCTTCGATACGAGCGCGTACTCGGCGATAGACTAAGAACTTCTGTTGCGACTCCGAAGGTGCGTGAGAGGAGGTAGTGTCGCAAAAAGTTTCTATCCACACAGGGTGTTGAGTTAACGCCACACTCTTCACTCTATGCTGCCGTTAATTGCGGCGGAAATATTTTTTGCGACGCTACCGGAAACCAGCCCTGCGACTCTTATTTGAGGATGATCTCGACCTCTTCACGTAAACGGGTCGGCAGCAGGTTTCTCCTGATTCTGATCTCGCGCACCGGGGAAGCGACATCGAGCAGGCTGGCGATGTTGCCCGAAAAGAACTCCTGAGATGCCCCGTCCGAATCAACCTGTTCCTTCTTTCGACGCTCTTCCCAGTAAGCCTTCACGCGCGGAGCGTCCAGTTTGCGCATGAGCGAATCGAAAGCCTGTTCTCTGCGGTCGAAGCGAATCACGGTCAGATCATGAAACGATAGAGCGGAATTTGCGTCGGGAGGGCGCGCCGCACTGCTGGCGTCGAGCATCGCTTGCAGCATCTCCGGGCTGTTTGCCAGAACCAGTTCCGCCCCTCTGTGCGCGTAGCCCAGCGTCCAACCGAGCATCGGCAGTGCGAGAAGCCTGCACGGCTGCGCGCCGCACAGAGCATCCGCCCACTGCAAACCTGCGTTCGCCCCGTTAATCATCAGGCGGCTTTCGGCAAGGCCGCCGACTGCGCTTTCAAACGCCTGCCCGCTGAAATTTCCCGGCGACTGTAAAGTTAAGACTGCGCCTCTTCTGAACTCGACGAAGAGCGCGCCGGTAGAATCGTGCGGGCTGGCGACCGTAGCTGCATAAGACGGGCGCGCAGCGGCGATAGACTCGCTCAAGCCTGCGACAAATTTCCTCTCCGTTTCTCGTCTCAGACGCCCATGGGCTAATTCGTTCTTCTCTTCAACTCTCGCATCAACCGGATCATCAATCAAAGAATCGAAGTTGGGGTTGAGAGAATAATGGCCGCCGTCGCCCGCCGCTTCGCTTTCGTTGTCCGGATAAAAATCGGAGTCGTCATAGGATTGCCACTTCCAGTTCGTGACGCCCTTTTTCCCTTCATCCGTCATGCGATCCATGAAAGTGTCGCGCACGAGAGAGGCTGCGTCCGAGCCTTGGTCTAGAGCGCGTAGCTTGAAGTAGGGCGCGTCGCCGGGGATGTAGGTGTGAATTCTCTGTGCGTCTGCGGCGGGGATGGACGAACTCCCGGCTGTCTTTCGACCGGCGAGCAAAAAATTCCTGTGCTCGATCCACTTGTCGTCTCGCAACTCAAGGTCGAGCATGGAGGCGCGTATATCTTTCAACTGCTCGACATTCCGCATCACCCAGTAATGTTTGAAATACCAATCGTCGTTGAGCTTCGTTTGGTTCATCCAGACGGTCAGGAAGTGCGGCGACACTTCCGCGCTCAGGGTTTTGAAGGCCGTGTCGTCGGAGAGGCGGTCGTTCTTCGCCGTGCCGCCGATATTCGCCAGCGTGCGCAGAAGCAGAGGCTCGCCCGTCGCCACGACGAGTCGCCCGCGCAGAGAGGCAAAGGCAAACTTCTGTTGTCGTCGTCCGCGATCAGCTTCAACGTCGCGGCTGTAATAGACCGTTCCGTCCGGCAGTTCCGTCGCCTGAAATTGATCCATGCTCTGGAAAAACTTTGTCGCCGCCAGCTTCTCTTCACCGAGCGGCGCGATGAAGACCATCTCCAGCCGCCCGATGTCGTAGACGGCCAACGCCGCCCTGTTCTCCGCCGCTTCGCCCACGGCCAGAGAATCGAGCGGAAAGCCCAGCGCGTTATTGAACTCCTCCCAACGCTCGACGAGCTTCAAGGCAAGGTGGCGACTTTGAAACTGTTGAAAATTGGTGCTCGCAAGGTATCGCTCTTTGAGCTTCGACTCGTGCCAGCGTTTGACGAGCGCGGGCAGGTCGCTGAATTGCGCGTACAGCAGCGCGCCGCGCGGAAGGTCTGCGGCCAGCGGGTACGCGCTCGCAGACTTTTTAGACGCTCCGGCGTAAGCCAACAGCGCGGCACAAACCGGAAGCGCAATGAACGCGAGCGCGAAAAGATGTCGCCGCCGCAATCTGCGTCCAAACTTAAGGGCAAACATATCCTTAGCCTTTCATCAAACGGCGCGAGCCGGACAGAACACACGGCCTCCCGCTCATCTCTCTTCGATAAATCTCTTGCGCTGCTCGTCCCAGACAAATTCGTACGTGCGTTTATCAATGAACCGCAGGCGCGCGGCCTCTCTCGCTCTCCAATGCTTTCCGGCGACATGCCATGCGCCGTCTGTCTCCAACCAGTATCGATGAACGACGTGCGAGCCGGAATATTTGACGACCTCCGCCTGCGTTTCGAGCCGCAGCTTTGCCTTCTCTCCGTTTGTTTGCGCGAGTGGGATGTAGCGCGCCGTGTCGCGCCTTTTGACCATGCTCCAATCCGCTTCCGCGTAATGCTCGACAGGCTCGATGCTCTCCTCTGAAAATTCCGCGACCTGCGCCAGCGCGCCGTCGATCAACTTCAGGAGGCGCACGTTGCGTGTATAGCGCGTGGCATCGCCCGTGCTCTCGCGCAGAAGAATTTCGTGCACGCCGCGCGTAACCGTCTCAGGCATTTCGAGCCAGCCCTCATACGGGTAGTCCTCAAAACGCAGCCACGCGCCGAGCGCGCCCACGAGCCGCCAGCCACACTCCTCTTTTTTGAGAACCAAAGCGACGGGATTCTCCAATCTCACGAAAGTGAGCACGGCCTCCTCGCCGCTCTGCTCGTCAAGATTGACGTACTTCAACACGGCGCGCTCAGCCCTTTCGGGATAGTCACGATCCCTCTCATAATCGTAATAGGTGGTCGCCACGCCCGGACGCAAAAACAGACGGCGGAAGACCTCACGCCTGACCGACACGTCTTCGCTCTTGAGTGCGGCAAGTATCTCTTCGGGTGTAGAGAAGCTATCAACTGCGCCGCAACGATCTTGACCCGGAGGCTCGACGCGCATCGCGTCTTGACGATGTGAGCGCAGGAAGCCCATCACGAAGTTCACGATCAGGAACAGCACGAAGCCGATGCCGAAGCCGATTAACAATGCCGACAGGCGTGATTTCCAGTGACGCATCAGAATTTTCCTATTTCGAGTTAAGTCAAAAGCAGGGTTAATTTCTCCCCTGCGCTGCGGGACGCTTGCCGGGCTGTAACAGCTACCCTTAGCGACGCGCGATGAGACTCTGATCGACGCTGTAGGTGACCACAGCCCGGCGCGAATTCTCTTGGCGTAGCGAGAGCAGTTGGCGTATGCGCGCCTGTGCCGATTGCCGCTCGACCATGAGGGGAAGCAGTTTCAGCCTCGCCGTCTCAAACTCGACCGCGCGGTCGATGTCTCCGACCTGTTCCGCCGCCGCTGAAAGCAAGCGCAGCAATTCCCTGCGCGACTCAAGCTCACGCTCCACGGCACGCTCTCTCAGGGTTCTGTAGCGCGTGCCATCCTTCGGCGCGCTCTCCGGTGCATCAAACTGCGTCCTCTGCCCGGCGTCGCCCGTGCTGTTGCTGGCATCGGCGGCAGCCTCTCCGCTTTGCTCCGTGCCCTCGCTCTCTTTCAAGGTCGGGTCAAGCCTGGAGGCGAGGAGGGCTGCGCGCGGTTGTCCCTTCATGGCATAGAAGCGGATGATCCGGCGCAGCGGACTCTCTTCCGCGAATCCGAAAGCCTCGACCACCGTTTCGTCCTTGCCCGCAACGAGGGTATGGATGAAGCCCTTGAGTTCGCCCCCGTCCTGCTGTCCTCTTTCGCGTAGCGCGCCGAAGAAGTTTAGATAAGGATTCGGGTTCTTCGCTTCGAGCGCGTTGAAGAGTTTGGCGGACTCAGGCGTGCGCCCGGCGACTGAGAGTGAGAGCGCGGCAAGCATCTCTTCATCACCCGCGTTGAGTGCGCGCACGCGCTCCAGCAGCGCATCCCGCAGTTCGTATCTCACGCCGATGATCTCAGGCGCGAGGTAGACTGCCTGCCAGCGAGCGCGGCGTGAGGCCGTCCGGTCGCCGATGATCTGCGCGAGTTGCGCGACGGCCTCTTCATATCTCTCCTTTTCGACCAGAAGCCGCGCCAACTCGATGCGATTCGTTTCCTCTTCCGGCGACGCCTCGAATAACTGCTGGCGGTAATTGATGGCCGCGTCGAACTGCGTAAAGGCGGCGGCGGTTTCTGCTGCGAGTTGCAGAGTCTCTATGCGGTCGAGCCTGTTTTCCGTCTCCGCTCCGTCCTGTATGGCGCGGTCAGCCGCATAAACTTTGATGTCAGGCCAGGAGGCCAGATCAGCCGCCGCCGTGCCCCTCGTCTCTTCGCCGGAGAGAGCAACCATCGTCTGCAACAGTCTGAGTCCGCGCGCCGCATCGCCTCTGATGAAGGCCAACCGCGCGAGGCCGGTGAAGGCGTGCGCTTCGTAACGCTCAAGCGCAAGCTCTCTCGTATAAGCGGCTTCGAGCAGTTGGTCGGCCTGCGCGGCGCGCCCCTCTTTTCTGAGCATCGAGACAGCCATATTCAAACGCTCGATGCTCGGCGGGTTGATCAGAGCGCGACCGGCTGCGATCTCTATCCCGGCAAAGCGGCGGAGTCCGGCCAGTGCTTTCTCCGCCTGCCCGTCCAGCACGTCGAGATGCAGGCTCATCAAACGCAACCACGCAGGGCGCGCATAGCGGCGGCTCACTTCCGCCTCGACCGCGCTGATTATCCGGCGTGCGGCAGCCGTCTCATGTCGCGCGATTAAATAGTCCAGATATTCTCTCTGCCAACGTATGCGCTCGCCCGGCGGCTCGGAAATTTTGTAGCCGAGTTCCTGATCGAGCGCCTCTTCGGCCTCGTCCGCGCTCCAGGTGTTGTCGAGTTGCGCGGTGTAATCGTAATCGCGCTCGTAACTGCTCAGAGCAGGGCTGCGCTTAATCAACAGTTCGTAGAACGGCCTGAGTTGTCCCTGCGAGATGAGAGATTCTTTAATCGACATCTTCGGCAGCAGGTTGTTGTCGCTCACGGCCTCGCTCAATCTGTAGAAGAATTTTGCTCGCGCGGCCTCCGCCTGCGGCTCGCGTGGTTCACCCGCACTCACTTCGTCGCTGGTCACTTCGTCGCTGCCTTCTCTGAATGAGACGGCGAGCGCACGAATCAGTTCTCTGAGGCTCTTAAGCTGCTTTTGCCGATTTTCGCCGTAGGTGTTTGCATAGAAGTTTGCGCCCTCGTTGTCGCTTTCATGGTCATTGAAAACCGCGACCTGTGCGACGACAAGCGGGAATAATTTCTCTCTGGCCTCTGCGGCCAAACCATGCGCGCGAAGGGTGCGCAGGTACAGTTCACACTCCGCCAGCCCCGGTTGCTCGCCCTTGATGATCTCAGACCATAGCTCTCCGGCTCTAGCTTTATCGCCCGCAAGAAAATGGGCTGAGCCGAGCGCGGCGCGCGCGTTGTTGTCTGACGGGTTCATCTCAAGCGCGAGGCTCAGATGCTCAAGCGCGCGTTTGTGCTCCTTCCGCTCCAGCAGCAAGCGACCGAGTTTTGTCTGCTCGTCGGGGTCGCGGGGTCTGTTTTCAACCAACGCCACCAGCAGAGCATGCGCGCGGTTCGCCCCTGCGCCGTCGCGCGCGGACTCGCCGAGCCATTGACCGTAAGACTGCGCCAGTTGAAACCAATCGTCGCCGATGAGTTGCTTCGACGCATCCGGTTTCCGGGTGATGAGTTCGCCGATTGATTTGAGTTGCAAGGCGGCGTTGAAATAGCCTTCGCTCTGCGAGTTGTAATCGCCGAGCGCAAGGCTCGCCCCGGCATGACGCGAGAGTTTCCAGGCTTCGGAGAAGGGCGCGCGTTCAATCGCTTCGTGCGCCAGTTCGCGCTCTCCACGTGCGAGCAGAAAATTGATGAGTTGCAGGTGGTAGGGTGAATTTTGTTGGGCTAAGGCGCGCAGTTCTTGTCTTCCCGGCTCTCCGTTTTCGTAGAGGGCATCAAGATAGCGGCTCGCCAGTTCGTTCGTCGGGTTCACCTGATTTGGAAGATGGCGGATGAGCCTGTGATAGTTCTCTCTTAAAGCCTGCAACTCTTTCTCGCTGTCGCCGAGGAGGCGCGCGTTCTCTGCGACGACACGCAGGTATCTCGCATCATTGCCGTCACGACCCTCTGCGCGCTCGGCTTCCAACAGCTCAATGACCTGCCTGTAATCGCCGCGCGCGGTGTAGAAATCGACCAGCCTTTGTAGCCGCTCGTGATAGAAGCTCTGGTTGCCGGTGCGGAAGGCCGCGTCCTTCTGCGCGTTCAGAATCTTCTCTTCCAGCACGCCGAAGCCGGAGCGATGGCTTAGGTTCTGCAATAGCTCAAGCGTCTCGTAGCGATCATTGTTGCGCAGGGCATCTTCGATGCGCCGATTGAAGTCGGCGAACAGTGCGGCCAACTCATCGCCCGTGCCCTTCTGTGAAGCGAGCGCGCCCACGGCCTCCGGGAGCGCGCCGTCCAGAACCTGTAGAGAGTTGCGCGCCTCGCCGGAGCGCGTTGAATTTTTGCGTTCGACCTCTCGAATCAACTTGTCACGAAGCTGCCAGAGCCGCCCTGTGATCTGATCCAATCTCTCCTCTTCGCGCACGGTCTGGACGTAGCCCGTAATCTCTCCGGCTTTCAACTGGTGTGCGAACGGGTCTGCGAAAAACGTGTCGAAGGCGAGACGATAAGCGGCGACGCCTTTGGATTTTTCGACGGCGCGCAGCCGTGCGGCATCCGCGAAACGGTCGCCGACAGTCTCTCTCTTTGGTGCGAGGTCGGGCAGTTTCCGGCGCGCTTCCGCTGCCTCCCCGTGGCGTCCGGCTTTTTCCAGCACTTCGACGAGACGCCTGATGTATTGCGGGTCATCGTTTGTCAGTTCCGCCGCACGGTTGAGGGCTTCGAGCGCGGCACCGGTATTCTTCATGCGCGTGTAGACGTGCGCGAGCGCGTCGTAGAGTTCGACCATCTCAGGCTGGTTGGCGATTGCTTCCCGGTAATTCTGGGCTGCGGCGGGCAGATCGTTCCGGGCATCGTAGAGGCGTGCCAGCACCACATTCCAACGATAGTTCTTGTAAGCCTCTTGCGACGTGCGACGGTAGTAGGCGAGGAGCGTGTCTGCGCCGCCGTAACGCTGTGCATAATTGATCGCCGCCTCCACGTTCCCCTCGTCTTCGGGTTCGCGGTTGATGATTTCGATGTGCTGCTCGATGGCGGCGTCGTAATCCTTGAGCCGTGTGAAGGCGTCGATCATCTGCTTGCGAAGCTCTGCCGTTTCGGCGTGCAGCTCTTTGCGGTCGAGGTCTTGTTCCCTGATGGCGGCGAGCGTCTCCGCGAACGCTTTTTTGAGGGCGTCAGTCTGTGAAGTGCGTATCAGGACGCGCGCCAGTTCGTGAAAGACTTCCGTGTTCAGTTTATCTGCCGCATGCAGCCGCGCGAGCACCTCGCGGGCGGCGGGCAGACGGTTCATCAGCATAAGCCGGGCTGCCAGCTTGCGCCCGAAGATGTAATAAAATCTTCCCTTGCCGCGCTGCATCGCATTCGCCAGCACGCGCAGAGACTCTTCGCGCAAGCCCATGCGCCAGTAAAAACTTTCCGCTTCGTTAAGCACGCCGTAGTTGGTCGGGAATTTTCCGACGAGTTCGTGCAGGACGGCTTGCGCCTCCTGACGACGCCCGTGTTGTTCGGCGTCTGCGGCGAGTCGCAGCCGGTACGAGATGGCGAAGCGCGGGCTTGCCGCGACGGCGACCAGACGCTTGAGCGCGAGTCGGCCTACGCCCTCATCTTCGTCTCCGTCGAGAATGTTGCGTGCGCTATCGAGAAACTCGCGCGAGTCGCTCCGCGCGATCTCTTGTTTGAGGTGCGCGGCGGCCAGACGCTTCTCGCCCGCATCGCTCAGCAGGTCTGCATAATCGAGTACGAGCGACGAGCTATCGCGGCGGCGCGCTCGCTCTCGCTCAAACGCTTGTTGCAACTTCGCCGGGATGCCCTCGCGCCGGTAGAGCTTGACCAGACGACGCTTCGCCCTGTCGCTCTCCAACCCTTCATCGTAATCGGAGCTATAAAAGTCCAGAGCTTTGACATACTCGCCGAGCGCATCCGTCGTCCTGTGTTCGGCTTCGAGGATCGCGCCCGCCTGAAAAGCGTAAAGAGCCGGATTGTTCAACTGCCTTCGAAGTTGCTCGATGGTGCGCAGCGCGTCCGCGTACTGAAAGTAGTCCCAGTAGACGGTCGCCGTCTCAAGGTAGGTGCCGGGCGCGCCGCGCCCCGTCCCGATCAGTTGTTCCCATTCTCCGCGTGCGCGTTCGTAGTTCCCCAGTTCGGCCTGAATCTCTCCGGCGCGCGTGCGATACGCGGCTGACGCCGGAGATGATTCGGCCAACTCGTGCGCGGCTGAGGCGGCCTCTTCCAGAAATTTCGGATTGCGTTGACCGAGAGAACGCGTGAAGGCGATCAGACGCTCCGAGAATTCAGGCGTGTTCGGGTAGAGACGATTCAACTCCCTGTAAGCGTCAATGGCCTCTTCGTAGTTGGACAGACGCACGGCTGCGTCGGCGCGGAAAAGCTTATAAGGCAGTGTGTCCAACACGCGCCCTCCGGCTTGCGTCTGAGCGAGGCAGCGCGCGCGAGCCTGATCGAGATGGGCGCGCAGCCCGTTGCGGCTCGCCAGATGGGAGAGGAATTCATCTCTGATCGCGCTCGAAACAAAATAGTATTCGGCCATCAACCTGCTCCAATCTCCCCAGCGTCCGTGCGCGCTGTAGAACTTCAACAAGCCCCTGACGAAGCTCTGATTGTGCGGGAAGCGTTCGTGCGCGAGCGTGTACAGGCCGAGATAAAGCCGCGCCTCGAAAGTTGAAGGGTTCGCGCCCGTGCCTTCTCCGATGAACTTGCCGAGATACTCCTGAATCTCGCGGTCGCTCAACTGTTCGAGCAGTTCGCGCGAGAAGGTTTCAAACTCCTGCTTGCGCTCGCGCCTGAGAAACCAGCGCGCGAGGCGGTCGCGCCAGAGGGTCGTCGGAAATTTTTGCAACGCCTGCTTGTGGACTTTCAGTTGCTCTTCCAGAAGATTGGTTTGGCCGAGCCATTGAAGCATCTGCTCATAAAGCCCCTGCTCCTCCGGGTACTTCTTCAACTCGTTCGCGTAGAGAGACAGGATGGCTTCGGTTCGTTTCTCTCTGGCGAGCGAGGCGATGTGGCGTTCGAGTATCGAAGCATAGGTCACATCTTCGCCGCCCTGCGCCTCTACGGAGTGGCCTTGAGATTTGAAGGATACGGTCGTCAGGTGATCGGTATAAGGGCTGGCGGAATAGTTGTCGTAGGCGGGCGACGTGCTGCCCTCTTCTGCGCTCTCCGTGGGGATGTCTATGCCGCGATTCGACTGCGGCGGATAGGCGGCCAGCGAAGGTTTAGTCTCCGTCGGCTCCGAGTAGATGTCGAGAGCCGACTGCTGCCCGCCGCCTTCCGCGCCGGTTTGGGATTGGCCTGCGGCGGGCACGAGCGGTCTTCCCGTCTCGCGCCTTCCTCCCAGATAGTCCATGATGCGCTGGTAAGCGGCGCGTTCTTCTTCCGCCCTTCCGAGCGCGACGTAACAGTCTGCGAGTTTCAAAGCGACCGCCGCGTACTGCGGCGCGTCCCCGTATCTACCTTCAAACTCCGCGAGCGTCTCTTCGGCGATCTTCGGCTCTTTGGCCGCCGCGTAGAGCCGCACGATGTCCAGATACATCTGCGCCAACTCGGTAGAGGTCGGATACTCCTGCTTGTAAGCCGTGAAGATGCGGAAGGCTGCGGCGCGGTTGAAATACTGCACCGCCCGCTTGTCTTGATCTTTGAGTTCCGAGGCGGGGTCTGTATCCGAAAGGATGAGCGAGAGGACGCCGCCGAGCATGCCCGGATGCGGGTCTGAGGTAGCGATGTCCTGATAAAACTTCAGATCGCCGCGCGTGAGCGCGAGCCTCTGCCCGCGAGCGTCGGCCAGCAGCTCGAACAACTGGTAGAGCACCTTTGCGCGCAGAGGGCTGCCGGGGTTCAGTTCGTTGCGCACGTAGAGCGTGTAGAGGAAACGCGAGGCCGTGTCGCCGTCGCCGTCCGCGATCAAGATGCGCGCGAGCGTCGCCAGTTCCTCAGGCTTCCAACTGATCCGGCGGGCTGCCCTCGCCTGCTCAAGCTGCGCCGTGATGCGCGGCGATTTTTCGCCCGTGTAGTTACGGTAATGAATGAGACGGACGGCCACGTCGAAGTCCGAGGGGTTGCGTGAGAAGGCTCCGGTGAGTTCGTGGCCGTAGGCGCGAAAGCGATCCCGGCGGCTGAGGAAAGAGTAGAACCGGCTCGACATCCCATCAGGCCAGAAGGGATCGAAGGCTTCCAGGTAGACGCGCTCGGCCTCCGCATCCCTGTTCATCGAGACGAGAATCGAAACCTCTTTTTCGAGCAGGTCGTTCCTGCGCTCCGGGAAACGCTCCTTGTACTGGTGCAGGACTTTGAGGGCTTCCGCGTAGTTCTCTTCCTCAGACAGCTTGTCCAGAAGTTGTTCGATGATGCCGTAGACGCCCTCATCCTGCGCGATATACTTCTGATAAAAACCTGGCTTGAGATAATTCTCCAGACGATGAACGCGCGCCAGTTCGACGAGCCGCCCGAAGATTTGCGCGCGCCGTTCGGCAGGCGCGATGGCGAGCATGCGCTCTATGGTCGCAGCCTCTTTCTCAAACTGCGCTCTCCGGTTGTGGAAAGCGGCGAGAATTTCCAGAGCTTCCGGGCTGCCCGTTTGAAGTTGGACGAACGCTTCCAGTTCGCGCTCGGCCTCTTCAAAGCGTCCCAACTTTTCATCCAACTGCGCGAGCCTGAGAGTGATCTGCGGCTCGTCAGGATATGTTTTCAGGACATCTGCGAGACGATTGCGCGCTTCTGCCGTCGGGTAGGGCACGAGCGCCTGCGCGCCGAAAAATTCCGTGCGCGCAAACAGGGCAGCCTCGATGGCCTCCGCCTTCTCATCCTTCACGCGCCCCGGCGCAGCCGCTCCCCGCTTATCTTCGGCGGTGACGAGTCGCTGTGCGACGACGGCGCACGTAAGCGAGATGCAGCTGATCGCCGTGAGCGTCAATAGTCGTCGCCTTGTCAGTTTCAACTTACTCATACGTATATGTAGCCGCTCAAATGCGCGGACGTTTTTTCTCATCATCGCTCGATCACTTCGACCCGAACTTCCGTCGTAGATTGATTGTGCGCGAAGTCTTCAGCCGTGACGGTCAGCGTGTACTGCCCCGCCGCCAGACCCACGGGCACATGCAGACGCCCCGTGTTCGTCTTCTCCTGCGCCGACCAGAAGAGTTGCGCGGGTTGCGCGCCGTAAAATTTTGCCACCAGTCGTGCCGTATCGCTGTCTGCGTCCACGCGCAATTGAAGCTCCGAACCGGCGCGCACGGTCGCTGTCGCCAGACGCACTTTCAAACGCGGCGCGTGGCCGTCAACAACAAAACTCTTCTCTTCCTCGTAGCCGTTGCCGTTCCTGTCGGTCAGCAACAGACGGCACTTGTAAGTTCCGTCGGGCATCCATGCGGGCGCGAAGAAACGTCCCTCCCAGACGCCTTCCGTTTGCAGAAATTTGAGCGGCAGAGTTTCACCGTATGGCAGCACGGCGAACACGGACGTGATGGACGGATCGGTCTTGACGCGAATGACAGGATCGCCCGGCTGTATGAGTCGCGGGCGCAAGAGGGCGCGCGGCGCGGCGAGAAAGGCCGTGTACGGCGTGACAAACCTGTATTTTTGAGAGAGCCGAATGATCTCGGCGATGTAGTCTTCGCGCTCGCCGTTCAGGTTCATCTCTTCGAGGAGCTTTCCGACGCGCGCGCGTCCCCACAGACGCGGGAGGTGCTGGTGCGTGTCCTCGAATTCCGGCAGCGACACCTCGCGCGAAAGATTGATCGCTCCTGTGCCGTACTGTCCCGATAGACTCAGGGCGGTTTGCGCCTGCGCCTTTTTGTAACGACCGACGAAGGAGAAGCTTGAGCCGTCGAAGCTGTTCTCGCCCGTCGCATAGACCTGATAAAAGTTGGAAGGGTCTGCGGGCGTCAGGCGCAGGTTCTCGATGCCGGGCGTGCTGACCTTGGCGAAGAGAATCCTGAGCAGGGCGGAGATGTCTTCGGTTTCACGCGCGTGCGCAAAATAGCCGTGAGTCTTCTTCGCCAACTCTGCAAGCAGCGCATCGTTAGCGTCGCTGCCGAGGGCTAAAGCGTAGAGACGCGTGTGCGTCGCTTTATCCCGTCGTTTGGCTTCGTCGTCGAAGAGGCGCGCGACCGTTTTCAGGCTGGTCGTGCCGAGCGTCGGGTTGGCGTCGGAGATGAGAACCAGATTGCGCTCTCCGTCTGGAAAGGATTGCGTCGCGGCCAACGCTTTCTCGAAGACTTTCCTGAGATCAGTCCCGCCGCCGAGCGAGGAGCCTTTGATGAATTGAAGCGCGTGCTCGACATTCTCCGGCGTCGCCTCGACCGGCGCGGGCGAGAAGAGATTTGTCTCCTCGTTAAAGAGAATGAGGTTGAAACGGTCTGCGGGCGAGAGGCCGTGCAGAAAATAGTCCACCGCCTCGACGGCGCGCGTGAGCTTCTCGCCGTACATGGAGAGCGACGTGTCGAGAAGCAGCATGATGTTGCGCGGCGCGGCGTGGCTTTCACCCGTCGCACGGCCTGCCGCCGCGTCGCCCTGTGTGCTGCGCCCCTCGTTGAAGATGGCTCGCGCTTCGAAGTAGCCGTCAGGGTTGCGCGCGGCGAGCGAGGGGTCGCGCAGGTCATAAGCGGAGATTCGTTCGGGGGCGCGATAAGCGATGAAGGAGAGCGCGCTCTGCGGCGCGTCGATCCTGTAATCAAAAGAGAAGTCCTCTGTGAGAGCGATCTCCCGCGCCCGAAACTCGGCCTCAAACTCCCCCGGCTGCGATTTCAAGACGTGGAGCGGGTAGCCCTTCTGGCCGGGGTCTGAAACCGTGATCGGGTAATCGCCGAGCACACGAATGTGCAGGTTGAACTCTCCGACGCGTTGCGCGTCGCCGAAGGAAGGCTTCAAGGGAAAAGTGAAATGCGAGTTGAGACTCTCGACGGCAAGCATCTCCGTATATTCCATCTCGACGCGCTTCGAGCCGTAAGGGTTGATGGGGAAGACCTTCGCGGAGAAAGCCGTCTGGCCTTCGTGTTCATCGTCTTGTTGGAGCAGACCCGGATCAACCGCCGCCTGCTTGATCTCGCCATAGACGGCGTTTGCGCGCCGCCTCTCCATCATCACGCCGGGGATGCGCGTGTCGCCGTCCCAGACGGCGAAGTCTGCGACCGACGCAGCGGGCGGCAGTGCGAACAGGTATTTGCCTTCGAGGGTCTGCGCCGTGTGGTTGTCGTAGATTTGCAGGACGCGCACGGTCGCGTGCTGGTTATCTATGAGCACGTCCACGTTCATCACCTGCAAAGAGAGGATGCTCGCATCCGGTTTCTCTTTCGTGGACGGGATGAGCGCGCCGGATTGAGCGCGCCCAGGACGGACGGGAAGACCCGCGACGAGAATGAGCGCGAGCAGCAGCAACGCCGGGATGATCGCCCGCTCTCTGCGTCCGGTTCTCTTTTGAACTGTTGTCTCTCTTTGCATGATTCAGTTGAAAGCGCGGTTTGGTGCCGCAGGCAGTAGTGACCGGGCGTGGCCGCTCAGATTCCGGTCAGGTAACTTTTCTCCACTCGCGCGATGCCGTTCGTCGTTCCGAAATAGACATACTTGGCGTCGCCGGTGATGCTCAAAACGGTTCTCGCAGGCAGTTCGTCTTTCAGGTGCGTCCATTTTTGTGTGTGAAGGTTGAAGACCCACGCGCCGCCAAGCGTGCCCACGAAAAGCATCTGGCCGTCGCTCCACATCGCGTTGGGATTAACGACGGGCGTGCCTATCTCCTGCGTGAAGCCGTGCAGTTCGTTTGACGGCGCAAGCTCGAAGACGCCGCCGCCATAAGTGCCTATGAAGAGGCGCGCGCCCGCCGCGCACAGACCCGTCACCCAGTTGTGTGTGAGTTTCGAGTTGGAGTCTTTGAAGACGCGCACGACACGCCCTGACTCCACCTGCGCCAGCCCGCCGAGCGTCCCGACAAAGAGCGAGCGATTGAAGAAGAGCGTCGTATATATCTGATCGCTCGGTAGTCCCTGCACGGTCGTGAGGGCGCGCCACCTGCCCTGTTGAGCCACCCCCAACCCGCGCCCCGTCGCCAGCACGAGTTCACTTCCGCGCGCGGCTTTTGCCGGGGCAGAGTCTCCGCCTCCGGCGCGCGACAGGTGCATGATCGAGTTGCTGGGCAGCCCGTCGGCCTTTGTCGTGCTCGTGCTGCGGAACTGAGAGGCGAAGCGCACGACGCCCTGCGAGGTCGCTGCCAGCACGGCGGATTCCCCGCCCCCTTCCGGCAGCAGGAAGTTGATTTCCCGGACCGCCTCCGATTCGAGATGTGCGATCTTTTTGCCCTCGCCGGAGAGCACGTCTATGCCGCGTCTGAAATTGCCCGCCCAGAATTTCCCATCGGCGTCGAACGCGAGCGCGGAGATCACGTTGCTCGCCAGCGTGGGAGCGCTCTCGCTCGCGTGGCCGAAACGCGCCAGTGAGAGCGGCGCGGGCGTTTCGGAAGATGCATCTTCCGGCGTCTGCCAGATACCTCTGCTGCCGAGTAGCCAGAGCCTCTCTTCAAGCAACATCAAGCGGCTGGCCGAAAGATCGAAAGGCTTCGGCCAGACGATTTTCCTCAACGGCGGGGAGGGGCGCGCGGCTGCCTCCTGCGGGTTGAGCGCGAGAAGTTCTCCGTTATCTTTAACGATGAGCAGAAGGCCGCCGTAGCTCACCAGCCCGGAGAGCGTGGGCAGCGTGGCGAGTGTGTGAAAGCGTCTCTGCTCAGACGGGTGTGTTTGCGACAGGCTGGCAGATGTGGCCGTAGCAAGTCCGAAATCAGAGGCGACGAAAAGATTTCCGCCGCTCGCCGCAACTCCCACCACGCGGTTTGAAGCGAGGCCGTCGGCAGAACGGAAATGCAGCCAGCGTCCGGCTTCGAGGAGCCAGAGGCCATCGTTAAATGTCCCGACGTACAGGCGCGAGCCGTCTTTGAAGAGACAGTTGACGGCGAGCAGGCGCGTGCGTTCTGCGCCCGCCTTCAACTCCGTAAAGCGTCGCCCGTCGAATTCGATCAGCCCGCCACCGAAGGTTCCGCAGAGAAGACGGCCACCGTCCGCGAGCATGGAGGTGATGGCCTGCGGCTCGCGGTCCAGCCAGCGATAGCTCTCGAAGCGTTCGCCGTCGAAAGAGAGCAAGCCCTGCGAGGCTGTCCCGATGAACAGCTTCGAGTCGAAGACGGCGAAGGAGAGCAGGTCGCTCTCCGTCAGCCCGTCGAGCACCGTGTAGTGGCGGCGAAACTGTCCGTCCGTGGAGAACTGAACCATGCCGCCATCGGTCGCGGCGAAATACGAATCCTGAAAGCGGATGACGGCGCGCGTGCTCTCCGTGTTCTGCCAGAACTTGATCTCGGTTCGTGCCAGCGGAGCGCGTATGGATTTTTCAAAAGGAATAAATTCCTGACCGGCGACCCGCGCACGTTCCTGCGCCAGCCTCCGCTGCGCTTGATTCCTAATCCAGACGACGCCTGACAGAAATGAGAACAGGCACAACCCGGCGAGGCAGGCCAGCAGGAGTTTACGGCGAGCAGGAGACACAGCCCCCGTTTGCCATGTGATCTTTCGCATCGTGCTGCTTACGGATGTTGACTTGTCTGGCATCGGTTCCTGTCAAAAGCGATCTTCGGTTTGGCTCGACTCGACGTGATTGTGCAGTGCGTGTGATTTAAGAGATACGTGACGACGAACAGCGTTCGACGCAGTTATCGCCATCGGGGTAGGACGTGTTACACGCGCCGGGCACTGTGGCTAACCACAGTGTTTGGAGACAGCGCGCGCCAACCCGGTGTCGAATTGCACGAGCCAAAGACCGCTTGAAGCAACTTCAAACGGAGCGATGAACTTGTAGATTGATCGGCTTTGCAGGCCAGCCGTCAGCCGGACAGCGGCGCGTTGGCTTGTGAGGCTCTCGGTTTGCGAAGCGTGAAGATCGTGCCGCCGGAGGGGCTTTTGTCCCATGAGACATCGGCTTCGATGAGGCTGGCGCGGGCGCGTATGTTGGCGAGGCCGCGCCCCTTTCTTCCCTTTCTGGTGTGCGCGTCGAAGCCGCGCCCGTCGTCTTCAATCGTCATGACGAAACTCTCATCCGCAGAGTTTGCGACGGCGAGGCGCACGCGCGTGGCCGACGCGTGGCGACAGATGTTGTTGAGAACTTCCTGCGCGATGCGATAGACCTGCATCTGCACGGCGGGCGCGAGGTCTAGCCGTTCTTCCAGTTCTTCGTCGCAGACGAACTCATACTCGAACTTGCAGCCGGGCGCGGCGTGCGCCGAGGCCGCATTGGTCAAAGCCCACTCGATGGCCGCCGTCAAGCCCACATTCTCCAGCACGGAGGGGCTTAAATCCTCGCAGATGCGGCGAATCTCGTTCGAGACGCCTTCGATCTCCGAGCGAAAGACGGACGCATCGAGGCTCGACTCGTGGCCGTTGCCCTGCGGCGCGCTCGCAGCGGGCAGCCGGTCTATCAGCATCAGGAGATGTCGGAGGTCTGCGAGCGTCTGGTCGTGCAGGTCGCGCGCGATGCGGCGACGTTCGCGCTCCGCTTCGTTCGCCAGATCGAGACGCGCGCTCGCCAGTTCACGATTGGCGCGCGAGAGGGCTGTGCTCGCGCGTGCGATGCGTTGGTGCTCGACGATGGCCCACACGAGCGCGACGAGCACGAGTGCGAGCAGTACGGAGAGCGCAACAGTCGTCCACGGGAAAGGAGCTTTGGCGACGCTGAAATTAAAGTTGAGCGGCGCGGAAGCCAGCAGGTCTTTGCTGAAAGCGCGCACCTCTACGCGATACTGGCCGGGGCGCAGGTTCTCTATCAGGAATTGCGAATCGGGCGAAAGTTTCTTCTTGATAATGCGCCCGGCGGCGTCGCGCAGGAGGAAGGCATACTGGAACTGTTCGGGAAAGGTGCGACTGCTCAGGGCGGCCACTTCGAGCGCGAGACTGTTCTGCGGGTAATCCAGATTGATGCCCGCGCGCATCTCTTCGGGCTGGTGCAGGCGGCGGCTGAGAATGCGCGTCGGGAGCAGCAAGGGCAGCGTGTTGCCGGGGCTGTAACGAACGACGCCGCGATTCGTTCCGATCAGGAGAGACTCCGCGTTGCCGTCGCCGCTTCCGTCACGCAGAGGGAGGATGGCGAAGGCTTTTTGTGAAGGGAGTCCCTGCTCGACATCCAGACGCGAGACGAGTGTGCCGAACTCTGTGTCCGCGACGATGTGCAGCAGGCCGCCCCCGGCGGTCGCGCACCAGACGCCTGTGAGAGCCGACGTTCCGCCCAGATTTTCCGCGACGACGCTACGCACATCCGTATCCGGCGTAACGCTCCGCAGTTCGCCCGCGCGATAACTGTAGAGGCCGCGCGCGGTGGCAAACCAGAGGCCGCCGTCGCGTGTGCCGTCAATAGCCCAGACGGGACTGCCGCGCAGAGTTTCGAGCGCGGCATCCTGCGTCGCCTGCCTGCCGTCGAAGATAAAGACGCCGTTTTCGGCAGTGCCGATCCAGAGCCTATCGTCGCCGTCCGTGTGCAGGCTGGTCACGTTTTTCAGGCGCGCATCCGGCGATGCGACAGGCCACACGAGCAAACGTTTTTCTCCCTCCACACGCTCGACCCCGCGCCCGTAGACCGCCACATGTGTCTTGCCCTGAAAGATGCGAATCGCGCGCACGCTCTCGACCGCCTGCTGCGGCGACGCTTGAGCGTCCGTCTCTTCCGTCTCTTCCGTCTCTGCGGGGATGGCGTGTTGATAACTTTCGTCATCGCGCCCTTTCAGGTTCACGTTGACGTAGAGGCCGCTCGAAGAGCCGACGAGCAGTTTCCCTGAAGCGTCTTCGGCGATGGCATAGATCGTCCGGTTCACTAAACCCTGCACCGGAAGCCAGCGTGCTGCCGCTGTGTCGTAGATGAAGAGTCCGCGATTCGTGCCGCACAGCAGTTGGCCGTCTCTGGTTTGATAAAGCGTGCGTACGAAGTTGCTCTGCTTGTCTGCGGAGACATCTTCGATGCGCGGGCTGCGCGGATCGTAGCGGCAGACGCCGCGATCCGTGCCGAACCAGACGACCCCCTCGCGGTCAACGAAGATGACATAAATTTCATCGGAGCGAAGGCCGCCCGCCGTGCCTTCAAACGTGAAGTGATCGAGTTGCCGCGTGCCGCGATAACGGAACGCGCCGCGTCCGCCCGTGCCCACCCAGAGGTCGCCGCGATCATCGAGGCCGAGAGCCATCACCGCGCCTGTGTTCAGATCAATCTTCGAGGGGCGTGCGGGATCATCCGCCATGTACAGGCCGCTCTCCCCGCGCTTCGCTCTCGCGCCGATCCACAAGTGCCCGTCGGCAGCGGTCGCCAGCGCATTGATGAAGAAGGCGCGCGGGCGACTCTGAATCTCTTTCGCTTCCTCGCCTTCCAACGCCAACAGGCCGCGACTCTGTGTGCCTGCCAGGAGTCTCCCGTCGTACATGGCGAGGCTCGTTATTCCGAGTGCGCCGGGCTGGTCTGCATCTGCGCTCAGCAACGTCTGGCGCGGGAGTTGTTTGACGGAGAGCGTGGTGTCGGGGTTGCGGCGGCACTCGAAGATTAGACCCTGCGCTGTAGAAAGGACGACGCGCCCTGCCTCCGGCGCGATGATGGCATTCACGGCCTTGCCCGCAATCTCTGCGACGCGTCTAAAGTCGTCATTCAGGAATTGCGCTGCGCCGCTTTCCGTGCCGACCCAGAGAATCCCGTCGCCGTCCACTCTAAGCGCGAGCACGCGCCCTGCGGGTAAGCCTTCGGAGACTACGGCCTGCACGCGTCGCCCGTCATAGCGCGCCAGCCCTTGATCCGTGCCGAACCACATCACGCCCGCGCGATCCTGCGCGATGGCGCGGATGCGATCCGACGGCAAGCCGTGAAACGAACTGATCGCTCCCCACTGGTGCAGGTTCTTCACACGCGCGGAAGAAGAATCTTCGTTCAGAGTCTCTGCGCGCGAAGCGTCAGTCTCGCTCTGCGCGAATGAGACGAAACCGCAGGCCAGTCCGAGAGAGAGTCCCGATAAAAGGCAGATGACCAGCAGGGGATCGCGCAAAGGGAGAAGCGCGCGACCCGGAAAGCCTTTCGCCTCCCGGCTTCTGCCGGACGCTCTGACACGCCTGTCGCTTTCAGCCTTCCGCCGTCTCACTGTTTGCCCTTGCCTGTGCCACGTTGTTCTTCCAGATAACGTTGGCGGTCGCGCTCGATCCAGTTTGAAAGCTCGCGCTCGGCCTTCTCCAGTTCGTCGCTGTTGATCAGGCCGCGACGCAGTGCTTCAAAGAAGGCGCGCGTGCGCACGTTGTAGGCGAGCTTGTCGTAAGCCTCTTGAGCCGTGCCCTCGGAGACATCTACGAAAAGTTTTTCATAGAGGGTGGCGAGGCGGCTCTCGACGCCGCGCAGGGAGAGGCTGCACTTGCGCGCGACCGCCCAGTTCGAAAGGCCGAGCGCGAGATAGTAGAGAGCTTCGGCCTCGAACTCGGTCAGGAGCGGGCGTTTGAAGGAGTCTTTGAAGGCCGGGTCAATCATGTCCGCGCCGTCTTCGAGCACGGCGGCGACGAAGCGCAGGAAGCGCGACTCAGGATTGTTCTTATGTATGAACCCGTAAGCGGGCGGGGCATCCGCAGAGCGTATGATCTTGCGTATCTCGTTGATGTAAACCTCGTGCGGAAACTGCGTCCAGAAGATGATGCGCGCTTCCGGAAACTCGCGCCAGATCGAGCGCGCCGCCTTGACGCCGGAAAGCTGCGGCATCTGTATGTCGAGCACGCACAACTCCGGCCTGTGCTTGAGAGCCAGTTCCAAAGCCGCCTCCCCATCCGCCGCCTCGATGACGGGCGCGTGCGCGGGAAATTCCCGCGCCAGCAAATCGCTCAGATAGCGGCGTTGCGCCACGTTGTCTTCGGCAATCAGGATGGACATGTGATCAGGCTTCGGGCGTTTAGAATAAACTCCTCATCTCACGGGTGACGAGGATACGAGTTGCAGCATAATAAAGCATAGAGCCGTCGCGTTGAGCAATGTGGATTTCCACAGTAGGGCGACGCGGCCAGCCTGCCTCAAGGCGGGTAGCTCGCGTGTTTCTGCGCACACGTCCCTCCGTCATAATCGCCCGGATGTTAACCGGGCAAGCCATAATTCCGCGCCGCTTCTTCTTACGATTGCGCACACGTCTTCTCCTCGTCCCGTTGGTGTGCGCCTGTGCCGCCGCCCTGACCGCTTCCTTCCCGTTGTGGGAGTTGAAAGATAAGAGGCATGCGGCGGAGACGTATGCGGCGCGCGATGAAGATGAGATTGACGCGGCGTTGGAGCGCGCGGCGCGCACGGCGATAGGCTCTCAGGAGGGGACGGTCGTTGTGATGGACGCGCAGAGCGGTCGGCTGCGCTCTGTCATCAACCCGCAGGTGGCTTTCGCGCAAGCCTACGCGCCCGGTTCGGCGATCAAGCCCTTCACCGCGCTCGCGGCTCTGCGTGCGCATCTGGTTGACGGCCAGACGCGCCGCTTCTGTCGCACGCGCTATGCTTACAGGGAACTCACGATTGATTGCTCGCACCAGCAGTCGAACGTCTCTTTTAATCTCACGCAGGCGCTCGCCTATTCCTGCAACCACTTCTTCGGCAAAATCAGCGAAGGATTGGAGACAGGCAGCTTCGACGAACTGCTCGGCTCGTTCGGCTTCGGCGCGCCGACCGGCCTCAAGGCGATGCAGGCGGAGTCGGCAGGCAAACTGCCGCGCGGCGAGTGGCGTGCCGGTTACGCGCTCGGCGAAAGCGATCAACTGCTGGTCACGCCCATTCAGTTGCTCACGGCCTACGCCGCGCTCCTGAATGGCGGACGCCTCTTCGTGCCGGGGCAGGCCGAACGGGTTAACTTTCAGACAGTGGAACGGGCGCGCCTGACGATTGCGCCCGAACACCGTTCGCTGATTGTCGAAGGAATGAAGGGCGCGCTCCGATACGGCACGGCGGCGGATGCCGGACTCGACACCTTGCCGCTCGACCTGTTCGGCAAGACGGGCACTTCCACGAGGTCGAATGATTACCGCTCGCAAGGCTGGTTCGTGGGCTTTGCCGCCGACCTCGATTCGGATGCGAGCGCAAGGCCGGAGAGCGTCAGTCTCGCCGTCCTCGTTTTTCTCAAGCGGGCGCGCGGGGCTGACGGCGCACGCGTGGCACGATCTATTTTTGCGGAGTATGCAAAGCGTCGCGTTGAAGTTGAAAGAGGGAGAAGCGAGAAGCAGGCGGTCGCCTCAAACCCGGCACAGCTTTCCGCACAGAGAGTTCGTGTTCATCTGGTAAGCCAGAACATCACGCGCGACCTCTCTCTGGAAGAGTATGTGATGGGCGTGCTTGCAGCCGAGGGCAGCATCGAGAGTGAACTTGAGGCGCTCAAGTCGCTGGCCGTCGTCAGCCGCGCGTACGCGCTCCACAATTTGCAGCGTCACGCGAGCGAAAGCTTCGACCTTTGCAACACGACGCATTGCCAGCGTTATCTCTTCACGCTCATGGACGAGAGAAAACATGCGCGCTTCAAAAATCTCTTAAAGCGCGCCGTCAGCGAAACCGTGGGCGAGACTCTGCGCGACGAACGGGGGCAGATCGCGGACGCCTATTTTCACGCGGCCTGCGGCGGCATGACCTCCGACATACAGACATTGTGGGGCGTCGTCGGCGCACCGGGCTATTTGAGCGGCGTGCGCGACGAGTATTGTGTGGCGGCGCGGCACAGTTGGGTTAACGTGATCCCGGCGGCGAAACTGGCAAAGGCTCTGCAAGGCGACTCGCGCAGCGACGTTGGAGCGAGACTGGAAAATATCGTCGTCGCTAACCGGGACAGGACGGGGCGCGTCGAGTTCATCGCGCTCGAAGGAGAGAACAGACGTGTACTCAGGGGTTGGGATTTCAAGTTGATCGTAGGCCGCGCGCTCGGATGGAATATGCTGAAAAGTTCCCGCTTCGACGTGACACGCGCCGGACAGAATTTTGTCTTTCGCGGTGACGGCTTCGGCCACGGCCTCGGCCTATGTCAGGCGGGAGCGCACGCTCTGGCACGCAGGCGCGGCGCATCCTATCGTCAAATCCTTAGACACTATTTTCCCGGCACAAGCATCGGAGGGCGAGAAGCACCCGGCCTGCGTCGTCAGGAGACTTGATGAGAGGTTCGCTATCGCGCGCTGTAACCGAGAGGCACGCGATAGGGGCTTTGGGTGCATGCTGTTGTTAGTCTGCGGCAGACCACCCGGCGGGTTTATCCGGGCGTCAGGCGACTACTTCTCTGCACATGATTCCAGACGGCCTCACTTGATTAAGTTGGCGACCCACGTATAGACGAAGAAGCCGAGCAGGAAAAATATGCCGATGAGCATCGCCGTCTCGAAGTTGTAGAGCGAGACGAGGAAGGCGAGGAGCGCGAGCGCGCCGAGCACGACGGCATAAGCGGGCAAGACCTTTTTCGCCCTCGGAGTCTCGGCGTTGAACGCACCCGCAATCGGCATCGTCATAATCCCAGACCCGGCGGCGAGCAGGTAGAAGGAAGGTATGCCCGTCAGCAGTGCGGCGGCGAGGCTGACTACGGCCAGCAGGAGCGCGCCGCCGACCCAGTTCGACGCCGTGATCTGTTTTTTCGAGAGCACGACGCGCCCCATCGGGTCGAGCCGCAGCAGGAGGTCGAAGAGCGGGCGGGCAATCCACGTCATCAGGACGAACGCGAGATAGAGGCCGTAGAGCGGCCACAGGATCGGCCCCAGTTCCGGGTTCGACTTCAACGTCGTGCGGATAAGGCGCGAGAGAAAGTAGAAGCCGATGATGAATCCCCACATCGCGCGGCTCGACAGGCGCGACGACCAGAGGAAGTAACGCAGCATGACGCGGTAGACCGGATTGCGCGCCTTCAGAACTTCGACCACGCCTTCACGCGCCCACTCAAGCTCGGCGTCGATTCGCAGCGCCTCGCG
>DASWNS010000325.1:0-11324 GCA_036399115.1 Pyrinomonadaceae bacterium
CTCTTCGTCGGCCTCGAAGACAAGCTCGACGCGTGGGCTGGCCTGCCGTCCGTCTCCGAGGGCACAGTCACAGGAGTCTCTTCCGCTTCGACGCCGCTGCCGGGACAAGGCAGCCCGCGCGCACACTGGGGCGTGCATCACATCAAGAGCAACATGACCGCCGCCAGCACCGGCTTTTTGCCGAACGTCCCCGGCGGGTCGGAACTGGAGCAACTGCTCGGCGAACTGTGGACGCTCATCCAGAACGAGGCCGCCACCTTTGAAACGGCCATCGAGAATCTCAGGACACAGGTTGTAGATCAGATCACGACGCTCCCGGCGGGCGAGATCGTCAAGCGAGTGATCGCCATCTTTCTCGACGTTCTGCTCGACACGATTAAGAACATCGCGCTCGCCGTTATAGACATCCTGCAATTGTTCCTCCAGGGCGCGCTCGATATGCTGGATAAGAAGTTGGACATCCCCGTCATCTCCTGGATGTACAAGTTGATCTCCGGCGACGACCTGAGCATCCTCGACCTCGCCTGCCTGATCGTCGCCATCCCTGCTACCGTCATCTACAAGCTGGCGAAAAGTGAAGTGCCTTTCCCGGACGATGCCGCCACCGACGCTCTTATCCACGCGCCCGATTTCGCCACCATCCGAAAACTGCTCGGCGGCCAAACCGCGACGGGTGAGCGAACACCGGCAGAGGCCGCGCTTGGCGCATCGTCCGCCGCCGGGGTGGTGCCGGTTGTCTTCGACATCGCCGCCTACTTCGCCACGCTCGGGCTGATCCCGCTCACGGGATGGAAAGCGGCCAACCCGAACAGCAAGCCCGCCTACATCCTCTACGCCATCCTCTATCTCCCTTACATCGCGCCCGGCATCCAGCTTTACACCCCGCAGACGTGGGACGTGAAATTGAACGAGAGGATCACCGGCCTCAGCCTCCTGAAGTCGCTCGCAGATGTGGGGCTG
The DNA here is from genome assembly GCA_036399115.1 of Pyrinomonadaceae bacterium. Lineage (GTDB taxonomy): Bacteria > Acidobacteriota > Blastocatellia > Pyrinomonadales > Pyrinomonadaceae > JAIVJZ01. The sequence goes on from DASWNS010000325.1 coordinate 961, forward strand.
TACAGGTACAAGAAAGGAGTCCCTGACCAGAGTAAGGGTCTTGAAGATTGGTACAAAGTCTCGCCGTATGTCGAGGCGGGCATCAATGCCTTATGGGAGATACCAGCCATCGCGGGCATTGTGCGGAGTCAGGACACCGAGGCCGTCATCGGCTTTCTCGGCAACACTGCTTTCAACTTGAGCGGGGTGCTCAGCCCGAAGGCGGATAACGATTATGTGTTTGCGGCGATATTAATTTGCATGGGCATCTACGGGGAACTCGAACTGGTGACAGGCTTGACCGGCAGCACAGAGCAACTTGCGCTGACGTAAGTTCGCATCGCTCCCGGACGTTGGGGCGTCGTAGCGGCGGAGCGTACCCCTTACAACATAAGAACGGCATGCGCCCGACCGCGAAGCAGCGACCTTGCGACATGCCGTTTGACGCTTTACAGCGCGGGGCGTCGAGGCTTTAAGGTTGCACCCTGATGTCGCCGCTCTGGTAATTGACGTTGCCGAAGATGTGCGCCGAGAGCGGGTAGTCGCGGCAGCCGATCACCGAACTGTTCTTAGGCTGGCGCACGCCCACGTCGTCCGTCCGTTCGGCGTCCTTGGCTATCCAGGTGAGGGTCGCCCCGTTGTCGTCGGCGCGCTCTGCGTCCTTCGGCACCCAACTTCCGGTCGTCCCGTCGTAGAGCAGCCACGTCAGCCTGTCGCCTGTCTTGATGTCAACTCCGCTGTCTTCGACCACGAGCAGCACCCGCCGCCCCGCGTAGCTCTTGGGCGCGGCCTCTCTGACCGTGCCGCCCATCACCGCCCTGTTCTTGTAAACGGTCAGACAATCGAATTCCGCCTTCATGTAGAAGTCCGTGGTTGAGCCAGCCAAACGCGGGTCGCCGGCTGCCGCCGCATCCTGTTCCGACATTACGAGTTGGCCGCTGAAACTCAAACGCCCGGTCGTCGTGCCTTTCGCGTCCGCCGTGGCGCTGAACTCCACATACTTTGCGAGGCCATCCGCCGAAACGAACTTGTAGCTGCCGGTAGCCGAGGTTACCCCCGTCTGAGCGGTAGCCGGACGCAAGCTCGCAGAACTCAGCAAGGCCAGTGCCAACGTCAGGGCGCATGCTATGCTTTTCATCAGGGTAGCTCCTTGGAAAGTTAACAGAGTATAGAGGGGGCGAGGGCGATTACTTATATAACCGTCCCTGCCGGAAGTCAACGGCGTTAGACCGTGTTCGTTCACAGACTCTACCTCTCATCTACGAAACCATCTCCGCGCTATTTCCACTCAGTTCGGCCTGCGACATCCGCGCTGTAATTTTCCCACTCCGGCGGGATAGGCGCGCAGCCCGCTGCCGGGAGCCTCTACTCCGCCCTTTCATTTCCCGGCATCAATAAAGCCTCCCTGATCTCTCCGTCTCGAATCGAGAATTCATAGAGAGGATGGCGGATAGCTTCGATGCTTTGATTCGGATAATAGATCAACCCTCCGCCGGTCGGGATGCCGATGCCTTTCTCGACGCCATCGAGCAGGCGGACGGTTCTTTTAAGCCTGACCCATTCCTGCTTCTCGTCATGTGCATCTATGACGAGGGGAATTAGCTTGAACGTATGGAGCAACTCTTCAAGTGGCTGCCCCCCGTCTATCAACCCGCATAGTCCGAGTTGGACCGCTCCCGCCGAAGTCCCTATCAGGGTAGCCCCCTCATAGTATCTTCTGATTAACAGTTCTTTGATTCCCGACTCCTCGAATACCTTCCACCCCGCTGCGACATCTCCTCCGGCCAGTAGAATAATGTCTGCTTCATTCAGGTAGGCTTCATCCTCTGCCGGGAAGGAAGAGCGGACCATTCTACAATTATGAATCCCGATGCCTTCCATCGCCGCTTCGAAGATGAGATAGAACTCCGGCGCATCGCCGTTGGAAGCTCCTACGTAGGCAGCCTTCGGAGCATCATTCTCAAGAAGTTGGCGCAGCGAATTGAGGAAGAGAACTCCCTGATTCTTCCAGAACAAGAGCTGGCTATCGGCAAAGAGGTAGATCGGCTGGATTGGCACATTCATAACCGGGACAGGTTCGCGCGTTGGAGATTTTGATGGCATCGAGGCTCCGTCGAATCAGTCAGAACGCCGCGCCCGCAGACACCATTTTCCCTCCACCGGATTCTCAAATTTGGACGGGTGAATTCAACGCGGATAGGGCTATAATATCAAATGTTGCTGCGTTAGAGTCCACTCCGTTAACCCGACCGCTCGATAGTAACCCCTTCGTCGTTGGAACGTCTCATCATAATGAATGAAGTTTCCCCGCAGCGGGTTAATTAGGGCATGAAGCGGTTATCGCGCCATCTGGAAAATAGACGTGATGTTCAGAATAAATAGATTGCCTCTCTGCGCGTTGGCGGTTCTGCTGCTTGCGTTTCAATCTACGGCACAACAGGAGATTACACACCACCAACTCGCGGCCACTTATGTGAGCGGCCACGAGTACGCGAGCGGCGCATTGACGCTTCAGACCGATGGAAGATATTCCATGGAAGGGGGCAGCCACGACGGCACGGAGTTCTCCGAATCCGGGACTTATGTTCTCGCCGGGGGCGTCGTGCGGTTCACTATCGAGAGGTCGGTCAAGAGACGCAGAGGCGTCGAGGGAGAAATAAACCTGCTCGAACCGCAGGAGAGTAGAGAAGGGAAAGAGGGGTCGGGCAGCAACTCTACTGCGGGCATCGCGAGAGAGTTCAGCCTGATTCCGTTTAGATGGTCGGAGCGTATTTATCTGATCAAAGAGGACGACCTGATCAATTTCGTCAATGCCGTCAATCTCGGTCTGGAGCCGCGCACGGAGCTACGTTCCGAGAATTACTACGGCGCCTTTTATCTTCGCAGAGGCGACGAGTTGAAGAGAGCGAGCGGGCACCCGTCGCTCCCCGCGAAATGGCTCTCATTCCTGTTAAGCAAGAGCGTGACGGCCACTGTGACCGCCATTGAGGAGAGCCAAAAAGGATCATTCTCGGCGAGTAGTACGGCGAGGATCGACAAGGGAAGCAGGGACGGACTCAAAGTTGGAATGCGTCTGTTAATCAATGAAGAGGAGCCGTCCACCTCGCTAGGAGCGGAGATCGTCTCTGTGGAAGAGAGGACGGCGAGGATACGCATAGCGCAGGTTAATGCGGAATTAAAGATCGGCGACGTGGTCAGAACCAGAGATGAGCCGAAGCTCGACGAGTATGGCGCACTCAGTTGGGAGGAGGAAAAAAAGCGGCTCGCCAGATTCGCCGCGCGCCTGTTGCAGAGGCCGGACGCACAGGGATACGTTATTGCTTACGACGGAAGGCGCGCACGCGCGGGCGAGGCGTTGGCGCGTGCCGAACGCGCAAGAGCCTATTTAGAGAAAGAGTTGAAAATGGAATCGGGGCGTATCGTAGCCGTGGACGGCGGTTATCGAGAAGATCAAGCTGTAGAGTTATACGCCGTTCGTAGCGGAACTAAACCCCCGGAGCCAGCCCCGACGATTAACCCGGGCGAAGTACGGACCAGGCGCGGCAACGTGAAGCCGGGCAGCAGCCGGAGATAAATTGAAGAGAACCGACCAACGGGAAATTTACAGAACTTAAGGGACTGACGGTTGCCGGACGCGCCGTTCCACTTACGAAACCGCTTCCGGAAACATAGACCGGCACTTCAGGCACAGGAAGATTGGTGAGACTCATGCGCCACAGCACTTCTTGAACTTCTTTTCGGAGCCGCAGGGGCATGGCTCGTTGCGTCCGACCTTCTGAGAGACTGCCGGGATAGCTCCGCCGGAGACGAATCGCCAGTCGCCCTCCTCGCGCTCGAAGAGGGAACGCTCCCTGTGAAGGATGGCCGTGCCGTCTTTATCTTCGTAACGGGCTTCAAAATTAACGTGCGCGCGGTCGGGCGTGGAGGAGTCGGAGCCGAGGATGGTGAGGCCGAGCCAGCGCGATTCCCGCGACCAGCGACCGGCGGATTCGGGATCAAATTGCCTGCGGGTCTTTGAGTGATTGCTCTTTCCGAGGAAATCAATTGCCCCCGTGGCGTAAGCACTGTAGCGCGCTCTCATGAGCTGCTCAGGGGTCGAGGCTTGAACCTTACCGTCGATGATGGGTTGGCAACACTGTGCAAATTCTCCGCCGCCGCAGGGGCACTCCTGTAGATCAATATCCAAGTCATTACACCTCGAATGAGTTTGTCGCGAACGTCATAATACAACAATAGTTGACAGCCTGTTCCGGGACTCGGCCTCGCCATCGTCAGGCAATTCATCGAAGCGCAGGGCGGGAAGGTGTCCGTCGAGAACGCAAACGGCCACGGCTCTACGTTTCGCTTCACGATTCCCTCCCGAAGCGGGAACAGCGTAAGAACCGCCAACCAAAGCCGTACCTGTTATGAGAGCGGGTAGCCGATTATTGATCTCTTATCCGGGCTAACACTTTGCCCTCCGCAGGATGACAGAGATCTGTATTTGAATCCGGGCTTGTCGCCGGGATGGTACGCAAACTCTATCCTCATTCCCCCTTGAATCTTCCCCAGTTCATATAAGATTCTTGGGCAGGTCAATCCAGACTCATACTCACTCAGTACGATTGAGTCGTAGACGTTGATGGTGGTCGAGAGCATTAAGTTGAACTCCCCGTCTAAATCCTTCGGGACATCAATGACGACCTTCGGAGAGAGGGATGCCCCGCTGTGCTCGCTGCCGTCGAGGGGGGCTGACAGGTTAAGGGAACTCCCGGCGGTCAACTCAAGAACGCTGCCCAGATCAACCCTGACTTTGTTCCTGGTGCTGCCCGGCGACAAAGAATTTCCGGCCTTGGCTTCGACGTGAAGGGATGAAAACTCATTCGTCGGATCGCAGAGATGGCAACTTACAACTATCCTCTCCGGAATGAAAATCCCGCCCGCACAGAGTTGAGGAGCGAGGTTGATTGTTATGGCTACCTGCGGCTCTTTTTCCAGAGCCGCCTGCATGGCTTCCACCACCACGATATGTATGACGTGAGGCGCGTCATGCTTATAGGATGCGGCGTCACACCGTATGTAATCGCGCACGAAGGGGGTTGCCCCGAAGGCTTGAAAAACACTTTGCGCCGCGTCCAGAGAGCGCCTGTGAATATCGAGCAGGGTGAACCGTATCTCGGCGGGGTTGAAACGGCTGGTCAGGGGAATAGCCAGAGGCGCGAAAGGACCACATCCGGCGTAAAGTATCTCTATCGTAGTGTTGGGAAACCGCCTCTGTGCTTCGAGTATCGCAGCATGTATGCCGCGCAGAAGTTTAGAGGTTCTACTGTAGTCCAGTACGCAACTGGCGGCGTCTCTGGGGGAGAGGGCTTTCCCGTTCGGAAGCACGGTTTCATGCGAGTTATCAGCGTAACTTGAGTCTTCATCTATTCCGGTTGACGCGGAGCATAATGAATATAGCTCTGTCGCCGCCACACGTAATCTGTCGGCATCTTCCCGTTGAGACAACAACTGATCTGCAATCTGCTTCAACCGGCGCGAATAATTATCTGCTGGCCGCTCAATGATGTTCACTGGCTTTCCAAAGCGGGCGGCTTAACGCCGTGGATAACCCGCGAGCACCCGCGCCGGACGAGGCTTTAAAGCTCCGCCCGGCGCGGGTGCTCGCGTTCATCTCTTGGTTATGCGGCTGGCGGCACTCAACACACCGCCAGCCGCATGAATAGGAGCACCAGCCGACGCGCATTCTCAAACAGCGGCTGAGTTAGCACTCGATAGGATCAACGTGCGGGTCGCCGCAGGATTTCAGCCAGGGCATGCAAGCGGGCTGAGTCTGCCGCATTCTTCGTCAGGCCAGCGCTCTTCTCCAAAGACGGCGCGAGGCTCTTGAGTTTTCCGAGTTCGCCCGGATTCAGTTGTGAACTCTCTGCTCTCTGAATCGCCTGCCGCACGGCTGCGATCCGGTCAGAAGGCAGAGCTTGCGAACGCTCCAGTTGATCGACGTATGCCTTCGCCACGATTAACTGCCGAGGCCACTCGATCTTCTCCTGATTCTGCACATTCAGTTCAGCCACGCGAACCGTCTTCGCCGCGTCGATCTCGTTCTGCGTAAGGTGTTGCGTCGGGGTCAACTCGAAGATGTCGAGGCCGCGCGCGATCTCCGATGCGTAAATGTGACCGTTGTACCAGTAAGCAGACCAGGCTCCGCCGAGCACGAGCATCTTCGGATCGACCGGACCCCGGTCGAAATAGGCAATCTCAATTGGATGGCCGGGGTCTGTGAAGTCCATGAGGGAGATGCCGCCCTGATACCAGGCTTGCACCTTGATGTCCCGACCGGGAACCGGAAGGAGCGAGCCGTTGTGCGCAACACAATTCTCGCTGTCGCCCTGCGCCGCCGGTAATTTGTAGTAGCTTGCGAAGTTCAGCTTGTTACCCGTCAGGCGGAAAATCGCATTCGCGCCCCACACGTTCGGATCGTTCGCGCGGCAGCGCGCACCCAATCCGCCGCCCCACTCGTCTGTAAACACGACCTTCTTCCCGTCATTGGAGAACGAGGCCGAGTGCCAGTAGGCATAGTTCGGATCGTTCACGGCGTCTATGCGCTTTGGATTGACGGGGTCTTTGATGTCGAGCAGAATTCCATTTCCCGAACACGCGCCAGCCGCGAGTCCGAGCGAAGAGTAGACTGTAATATCGTGGCACTGGTCGGTGGGAGACGGCTTTTCCAATCCGTTCTTGCCGTGCGTGCCGCCGTTGTTCAGACCGTTCAGAGCACCCGTCCTCGGGTCCATAAACACTCTCGGACTCGACACTACCTGAGCATTTTGCGGAGCCGCCAACGGCACCTTAATCACGTCAATGCGAAAGAGCGCGGTGTTGGGGTCTTTGTCCGGCGGTTCACCCGAACACCCGGCCAGCTCTTCGCTCTGACGGACGAAAGAGGTGCCGGAGACGTAGATGTAGACGTTGTTCTTATCCTTCGGATCGACTACCAGTGTATGCGTGTGCGAGCCGCGACAGGTTTGCACTGCCGCCACCTGCTTCGGATTCCTGATGTCGGAGATGTCGAAAATCCTGACTCCGCGAAAGCGTTCTTTTTGCGCCGCCGGCAGAGTCGGCACGTTCTCTTGTCCCGCAGCGGGCGGAGGTTCGGGCGGAAAACCCTGCGGACTGCAATCCAGCCTGCCGTTCGGCATCTCCACCGACATAAAGAGCAGGTTCTTGTGAACCGACACGTCGCCCTGCCCGCCCGGACACACCATCGAGGTCAGCAATCTGGCCTTCGCCGGGTCGGCGATGTCATAGATGCTGACGCCGTAAAAGTTTCCCATAAACAGGTGGTTGCCCTGGAACGCGAGGTCTGAGTTGGCGAAAGCGAGTTGGGCAAGAACGAGTTGGAGAGGCTTCGGAATCTTCGAGGCGTCGCCCATGCCGAGGACGCCCAGCGTCTTTTGCACCTTCGGATTATCAGGATCGTCGGAGCCGAGTTGAAACGCGTCCGGCTTTTTGAGCAGCATGAGATGCCTCATGCCCATCGCAGCTTCACCCGCGTCGTAAATTCCCGGCGACAGTTTGGCGCGCGGGTCGTTGGCATCCGAACCTTTCATCCCCGCCGGGAGCGGCGGAGCCGATTCAGGGGCAAAGGGATTCCCACCGGCCTGCTCGGCGGGCTTGGTTTCCGGCGTCTTCACGGGTTCGGGAGACGGCGACGGCGAAGCCGTCTGCGCCAGCGTCCCGGCGGCAAGACATGAGCACAAAACAAGGGAAGCTGTTAGTAAGCGGAATGCGATAGTGTGAACTCGACTCATCGTTTCTCCTCGACAGGTTTTTCACCCAACATGGTTTGCATAATCCTAATCTCGGCGCGTTGGCCGCTGTCTACATCCGTTGCGAAATTGAACAGTTCGGCATCCTGCCCCGCGCCTGCCGTATCAAACAGATCCTTTACCATAATCAACGCACCGTTGTGATGCTGAATCATCCCGTTCAAAAACAGACGATCAAACTCCGCGCCCTTTGCTTTTCTCAAGGCGTCCATCTGCTTCGGGCTAAGCATTCCGGGCATCAGCGTGTGATGGCTCGACATGTCGTGGCCGGGCATATCCATGCCGTGCATTTCATGCTTCGGCGGCGAAACCGGCTCTCCCCTGGCTTCGAGCCAACGTCTCATAAACTTCATTTCGTCTGACTGTGATTGGCTGATACGCGCTCCGAGCAACCGGAGTTCCCTGTTCTCCGTATGCGACTCGATTAGCGCAGTCATCTCCACGGCTTGCGCGTGGTGCATGATCATGCCCTGCATGAACTCCACATCCTTCGGCGAACGCGGCGGCAGTGTCGCCCTCGTCGATGGCGGCAATGTTTGGGTCGGTTGCCCCGGAGCACCGGGTTGCACCACAACGGGCGGTTTAGAGTCAGCCTGCTGTGCGTAGACTGGCAGCGATAAGAAACACATGAGAGCGCAGGCGGCCATGAGCAGGCTTTGCGGCGCGGCAACACTGGCGATTGGGCGCGGCCTAAGCCCGGCACTGAAAGTAAACGACTGCATAAGCGTTGATTGATCGAGCATTGAGCGGTGATCTTACCACAAATAAGAGTGGCGATAACTCACCGGAGCCGCCCGCGCAAAGTGCGCCGCGCGATGAACATAAACATTCCCGCTACAGGCGAATGTTAGACGCGCGGGCGAAGCGCGCTGGAAAAAGTAGCGGCGTAAAATGAGATTGCTCGAAGAGTTGGCTGCGTTGCTTCGGTTGCGTCGTATCTTTTTCGCCGCGCTTAAATTAGAATCGCGCTTGCCCGCAAGCTCACATCAGGACGGTTCACATGCTAAACAAAACTTTTCGCTCTCTCAGGACAAACTCGCGCAGGCGGGTGTTGAAGCTAAGAGACACAAACGCTGCTGCACTATTGATCGCGCCGCTGGCCGCGACGCTCATGATGTGCGCGGCGACAGTTGCGTCTGCCGAAGACTGGCCGCAGTTTCGCGGGCCGAACGGGAGCGGCGTGACGGCATCGCCGGGGCTGCCGGAAGTGTTCGGCCCTGAGAAGAATGTGGTTTGGAAGACGCCGCCGCCGCCCGGCCATTCTTCGCCGGTGCTGACGCGAGATCGCGTGTTCATCACCGCGTACGCCAAAGAAAAAGCCATCGGCACTCAGCAAACGGTAGCGGGCACTAAGGGGAACGCCGCCGAGAAGAATCATAAGCTCCTGGTTATCTGTCTCGACCGCCAGACAGGAAAGCTGCTGTGGCAACGAGAAGTGCCGCGCTCGCGCGAGGGGCGATTGCAGAATGTCAACGACCCTGCCTCGCCCAGCCCCGTCACGGACGGCACGAACGTCTACGTCTTTTTTCAGGAGTTCGGGTTGGTTTCTTACGACCGCGCTGGCAAGGAGCGTTGGCGGCTCCCGCTCGGACCCTTCAATATGTTCTACGGATTCGGCGCGTCTCCCATTCTCGTCGATGACAAAGTGATCCTGCCCGTCGATCAGGACAGTCCCAGTTCATATCTGATCGCGGTTGATAAGAACAACGGGCGCGTGCGTTGGAAGGTTGAACGGCCTGCGGTCATCTCTGGTTACTCGACGCCGATTATTTACCAGCCGAAGCAGGGTGCGAAGCAGATCGTTATTCCAGAGTCGTTCCAGCTCTCGGCTTACTCGGTCGCGGACGGCAACAGAGTTTGGTGGGTGCGCGGCCTGGCGTGCGAGATGAAATCCATTGCCAGCAGCGACGGGGAATATGTGTACATCAACGGCTGGGGCTTCCCGCAGAATCAACCCGGAAACCAGATCAGCACAATTCCCTTTGAAGAGTCGTGGGCGAGATACGATAAGAATAACGATAAGTTAATCGCGAAGTCGGAGGTGACGGGCGCGGAGAAGATGGACAAGATGTTGGCCGCCGCCTTCGAGGCGTTCGATATGGACCGCGATGAGAAGTTGAACGCGAAGGATTGGGAAGTGTTTCGCGGCATGATGGCTTCGGAGAACGGCCTGCTCGCAATCAAACTGGGAGGACAAGGCGATCAGACAGCGACTGCGATCCGCTGGCGCTATCAGAAACCGGTGCCGCAGGTTCCTTCGACGCTTCTCTACAAAGGCGTCCTGTACATGGTCAATGACAGCGGGATCATGCTCTCGTTCGATCCGGCGACCGGCAACGTCATCAAGCAAGGCCGCCTGCATGGCGCTATTGATAAATACTTCGCGTCGCCGGTGGCGGCTGACGGCAAGGTGTTTCTGGTTGGGCAGGGCGGTCAGGTGTCCGTGTTGAAGGCCGCAGGCGATTGGGAGGTACTCGCGGTAAACGAGTTGGACGATGAGGTCTTCGCAACGCCAGCGATTGCAGACGGGCGGGTTTACATCAGGACTCGCAGCGCGCTTTATAGTTTTGGCAAATA
>DASWNS010000326.1:0-10733 GCA_036399115.1 Pyrinomonadaceae bacterium
CGAGTGATGGGTGACAAGTGAGTAGCAAGAAACAAGACAAGTTTAAAGATAAGGTTCCAGCTTTAACTTGTCACCCCGTCACTTGTCACCCGTCACCCGTCACTCGTCACTGCTCTTGGAAACTTTCCGCCGCGCTTTCTCGAATCTAGCGATAGACGCGCAAGCAGGAGTTAGTTTATCTTTTCAGTTCCATTCTGTTTTTGATTCGAGTCTCACCGTTCAGGAGTCGTTTTCATGCTGAAATTTCGCTGGCCTCAAGTGTGGGCGTTAGCCCTGCTCGTCCTTATCTGCGCAACTTTGCCTTCCCATCTCGCGGCGCAACAACAGACGCCGACCCCCACGCCGACGGCGACGCCCGAAGAACGCTACGACCCGGCGAAGGATGCGGGCAGCCCCGCGAAGAACACCGGCACTACCGCCGCCGCGCCTGCGAAGGAGTCCAACCCTTTCGAGCGGCTCGAATGGCGCAGCATTGGTCCGGCCAACATGGGCGGGCGCACGGCGGACGTGGAAGGCGTGGCGGGCGACCCCGACATCGTCTATGTCGGCACGGCTTCGGGCGGCATCTGGAAGACCACGAACGGCGGCCAGACGTGGCGACCCATCTTCGAGCGACAGGGCACGATCTCGGTTGGCGATCTCGCGCTCGAACCGAAGAACCCGGAAGTGGTGTGGGTCGGGACGGGCGAATCGAACGTGCGCAACAGCGTCTCGTTCGGCGACGGCGTCTACAAGTCAACCGACGGCGGGCGCACCTGGCAGCACATGGGCTTGCGCGACACGCGCCACATCTCGCGCATCGTCATCAACCCGCGCAACCCCGACGTGGTCTATGTCGGCGCACTCGGCCACGCCTTCGGCGCGAACGAGGAGCGCGGCGTTTTTATGACGACCGACGGCGGCAGGACTTGGACGAAGACGCTCTACCTCGACGCCGAACACGGCATCTCCGATCTCGACATCGACCCCGTTAACCCGAACGTGCTCTATGCCGCGATGTGGCAGTTTCGCCGCACGCCCTGGACGCACCGGAGCGGCAGCGAGCGCGGCGGCGTCTTCAAATCAATCGACGGCGGGCGCACCTGGAACAAGTTAACGGGCGGCTTGCCGAAGCTCATCGGGCGCATCGGCGTCAAGGTCGCGCCGAGCAATCCGAACGTCGTCTACGCGATCACGGAGTCGAAGGAGGGCACGCTCTATCGTTCGGACGACGCGGGCGAAAACTGGCGGCGCGTCTCCAATCAGGCCAACATCGTCTCGCGCGGTTTTTATTACACGGACGTAAGAGTTGACCCGACGAACGCCGACCGCGTCTATGCCATCGCTTCGACGTTGTTCGTCTCGATTGACGGGGGGCGCACCTTTCGTTCCATCACCGGGCGCACGCACATCGACTATCACGCGCTCTGGATCGACCCCGTAGACCCGCGCCGCATCTGGCAGGGACAGGACGGCGGCGTGGCCGTCTCGTATGATCGCGGGGAGACGTGGGAATACGTCAACAACATGCCGCTCGGCCAGTTTTATCAACTTCACGCCGACAACCGGCAGCCCTTTTATTACGTGATGGGCGGCTTGCAGGATAACGGAAGCTGGGCTGGACCAAGCCGCACGCGCGAACCCGCCGGAATCCTGAACGACGACTGGCGCATGATCAGCTTCGGCGACGGCTTCTACACTCTCAACCACTCGGACGACCCGGAACTCTACATCTCCGAGTCGCAGGGCGGCGGCATCGTCCGCACGGACATGCGCAACCGCGAGCAGCAGGCCGTCACCCCTTATGCAGACGATCTCGGCGGTCCCGCCTCGGATCAAAGGTTTCGCTTCAACTGGAACTCGCCCATCATCCCTTCGCCGCACGACAAGAACACGATCTATCTCGGCGGCAATGTCGTCTTCAAGTCAACGGACTTCGGCAAAAGCTGGACGGCGATCAGCCCCGACCTGACGACGAACGACAGAACGAAACAGGGCGACGCAGGTGGTCCCGTTGCGCTTGAGAACACGGGCGCGGAGTATTACACGACCGTCATCAGCATCGCCGAATCCCCCTTGCGCGCCGGGCACCTCTGGGCGGGCACGGACGACGGGCAACTGCAAGCGACGACCGACGGCGGCAAGCGTTGGACGAACCTGACGAAGAACGTCCCCGGACTGCGCGACAACTCGCCCGTCTCGCACATTGAGCCTTCCCGCGCCGACGCCGACACGGCCTACGTCGCCTTCGACCGTCACCTGCTCGATGATCTGCGTCCCTACATCTATAAGACGACCGATGGCGGGCGCACCTTCCGCAACATCACCGGTAACCTGCCCGCGAACGCCTACGTCTGGGTCGTGCGCGAAGACCCGAAGAACACGAATCTGATCTACGCCGGAACCGAACTCGGCCTCTACGCTTCCTACACGGGCGGCAACTCGTGGCAGATTCTCGAACTCAAAAATCTGCCGCACGTCGCCATCCACGACATCATCGTCCACCCGCGCGACAACGATCTCATCCTCGGCACGCACGGGCGCAGCATCTGGATTTTCGACGACGCCACGCCCATCCAACAGATGAACGACACAGTGCGCGCCGCCGACCTGCACATGTTCGACATTCGCCCCGCGCTCCGTTTCACCACGCGCTTCACGCGCTACGGCATCGGCGACAAGCCCTTCACCGGGCAGAACCCGCCCTACGGCGCGCTCATCACCTACCATCTCAAAGCGAAGCCCGACGAGAAGACGAAAGTGCGCATGGAGATACGCGACTCCGGCGGGAAGCTCGTCTTTGAAGAGACGCGCGTGCCCAAAGAGCGCGGCCTGAATCGCTACGCTTGGAACCTGCGCTACGGCGGCGCGCAGGTGCGCCGTCCGCCCACCACCGAAGAGACGCCCTTCGGCGGAGGCGCGCGTGGTCCGCAAGTGCTGCCCGGCGTCTACACCGTCAAACTCTTCGTCGGCGACAAGTCAATCGAGCGACGCGTCGAGGTGCGTCTCGACCCGACGGTCAGCGTGCCCGCGTCGGATTTGCAGATGACGCATGACATGAGCTTGAAATTGCGCGACATGCAATCCACGACGAACACGATGCTGCGCGCCCTCGACAGCATCAAAGGTCAACTGCAATTCATCGAGCGCACGGTTAATGAGCGTCTCAGCGAGCCGCCGAAAGATTTGACGACGGCGCTCACGGACAATTTGAAGGCGGTTGATAAAGTGCTCGACACGCTCTCGCGCCCGCAATCGGAAGGACTCGGCTACAATCCCGGGCGCGCGCAGTTGATCGACGAGATCGGCGGCCTGTTCTTCACCATCGATGCGACGAACGCCGCGCCCACCCCGGCGCAGCGCGAGTATTACAACACGTTGCAGACGCGCTTCCGCACCACGCTGGCGGAGGCAAACAAGTTCTTCACCGCGTCCGTCCCGAAACTGAACGAGACGCTCCGCCGCCACGACGCGCCGACCGTCATGGTCGGCAAGCCGTTGGAGATTCCGGCACCATAGAAGAGCAAGGATGAAGAATGAAGGATGAAGGATGAAGAAAAGCATCGAAGTTACATAGGCTTTCGTGGTGAGAAAAGATTCATGCACAAATTCAAAATTCGCTTTGTCGCGAGATTGCTGCTCGTCGTGTCGCTGACGGCGCAGGTGTCGCCCGCCGCACGCGCGCAGGGCAGCGCGTCGCTCAATGCGGAGCAGCGCGTGTTGCGCGAAATCTTTCAGGAGTTGATCGAAATCAACACGGTAGACCCGGAGGGGAACGTGACGCGGGCGGCGGAGGCGATGGCGGCGAGGTTGCGCGCGGCGGGCTTTGCGGCGGAAGACGTGCGCGTCGTCGTGCCTGCGGGCAACGCGAAGAAGGGCAATCTCGTGGCGCGTTATCGCAGCCCGAAGGCGTCGGGGAAGCCACTGCTGCTGCTCGCGCATATTGATGTCGTCGAAGCGCGCAGAGAGGATTGGTCGGACGGACTCGACCCGTTCAAGCTCACCGAACGCGACGGCTACTATTACGGGCGCGGCACGATGGACGATAAATCTATGGCCGCGATCTTCATCGCCAACCTCATCCGCTTCAGACGCGAAAATTTTCAGCCCGACCGCGACATCATCGTCGCCCTGACGACCGATGAAGAGTCGGGCGATTTCAACGGCGTGGAGTTTTTACTGAAAGAGCATCGCGCTCTCGTCGATGCGGAGTTCGGCATCAACGAAGGCGGGCGCGGTTATCTCAAAGGCGGCAAGCCGCTCTTGAATGCCGTGCAGGCGAGCGAGAAGGTCTATCAGAGTTTCCGTCTCGAAGTGCGAAACAAGGGCGGGCACAGTTCGCTCCCCGTCAAGGACAACGCCATCTTTCGTCTCGCCGCCGGACTCGACCGGCTCGCGAAGTTTGACTTCCCCGTCAACCTCAACGAAGTGACGCGCTCCTACTTCGCGCGCATGTCGAAGCTCGAACACGGGCAGATCGCCGCAGACATGAAGGCCGTCTCCGAGGTGCGCCCGCCGCGCGCGGGTGCGACGGCGGCAACGCGCCCCGAAGCGCAGGCTGCCATTGCGCGCTTGTCCGAGTCGCCTTATTACAACGCGCTCATGCGTACCACCTGCGTCGCCACGCGGCTCGAAGGCGGCCACGCCGACAACGCCCTGCCGCAGACGGCGCGCGCCCTCATCAACTGCCGCATCCTCCCGCAAGAAACCGCCGCCGAAGTAGAGCGCACGCTCCGGCGCGTTCTCGCCGACGAGCAGATCAGCATCGCCTCCATCGCCCTCTCGAAGCCCAGCCCGCCTTCGCCGCTCAGGCCGGAGATCATCGTGCCGATTGAACAGATCACGCACGCGATGTGGCCGGACGTGCCCGTCGTGCCGATCATGGGCACGGGCGCAACCGATAGTCTCTTCTTCCGTCAGGTCGGCATCCCCGTCTACGGCGTCTCCGGCATCTTCGACGACATAGACGACAACCGCATGCACGGCAGAGACGAACGCATCGCAGCCAAAGCTCTCTACGACGGGCAGGAGTTTCTCTACCGCCTGACACGCGCGCTCTCATCCGTCAAATAATCTTTTAGTTGGTAGTTTCCCGTCCCGGCGTGCGCCTCAGCCGACCGCGTGATTGATCTGGTCTGGCTCGGCTTCGTAGTGTGCGGTCTGTGCCTCTTCGTGTGCGCCCTGTTGCGCCTCTTCGTCTGCCCAACCGGGCGCGGCTTCAAGCTGGAAGGGAATTTCGAGCGTGACGAGCATGCCGCGCGGAGTGGCGCGTGTGAGTTCGAGGCGATGCTCTGCGCCGTAGAGGTGTTGGAGGCGCGCGCGTGTGTTTGCCAGCCCGACGCCGCCCGTGAGAGTTCGTGCCGGTGTCGCCGTCGTGTGAGTTGCGGCGACGGGTGCAATCGCGCCGCCTTCGCTGATCAGGGAGAGGCCGGGACCATTATCTTCGACCTGGAGGAGGAGTCGCCCTTCACGGCGCGCGGCGCGAATGGCGAGACGCCCCGGCGCGCTCTGGCGCGAGATGCCGTGGCGGATGGCGTTTTCGACGAGCGGTTGCAGGATGAGATTCGGCACGCGCGCTTGGAGCGTCTGCGGTTCGATCTCGGTTTCGACGCTTAAGCGGTCGTGAAAACGCACGATCTCTATTTCAAGATAACAACGCAGAAATTCCAACTCCTGTTCGAGCGTCACCTCCTGATCGCCGGAGTTCTCCAGCGTCAGGCGCAGGAAGTCTCCGAGGCGCGCGACCATCTGGTCGGCGGCTTCCGCGTCCCGGTGCAGAAGCGCGGAGATGGAGTTGAGCGTGTTGAAGAGAAAGTGCGGGTGGAGTTGCATCTTGAGCGCGCGGAGTTGCGCCTGCGCGAGTTGGGCGCGAAGTTCCGATGCCTTTACCTCCGCGACGCGGAAACTCTGGTAGTAGTCGAGCGCGTTGATGGCGATGAGCACGAGCCAGTAGATCGAAACCGTGACCGAGAGGTTGGAGAAGAGTTGGTAACGATAGAGCGAGAGGTAGGTCGGGTACTCTTTGGTGAGCACGCCGCCGACGAGCCAGAAGAGCGAGAGGTAGAGACAGAGATGGAGCGCGGGGAAGAGCAGGCTCGCGGGCAGATGCACGAGGAAGAGGCTGCGCGGCCAGTGCTGGCGGTCGAGGCGGTAGCGGCGCGCGAGCCGTGCGATGAGCGGCGTCAGGAGCGCCCAGAGATAGAAGGCGAGCAGGTTCCAGACGAAGAGGCCGACGAGATTAACGCGGCGCGGGTCGCTGATGGCGAGCGTGCCGAAAAAAGAGAGACTGGCGAACGTGAGGCCGATGAGCGTCCAGACACCGAGCAGGATAAAGATTGTGCGTGAACGGAGATGTCGCATCGGAATTATTATCGCACACAGAGAATTAACCGCGCCCGTCAACCTGTGCCCGAACTTCGGAGCGCGCGGGCGCAAGCGAAGTTCATCTCTACGGCGGCGAATCATCTCGAAGCTTGAACGCTTCTGCGCGGCGCGGCTTGCAGCTTCCATCTTATCTCAGGGCGAACAAAATTCGGGCAGAGGAGTTATCCCCTGCCCTGAATGGTGTTCTTCGTTGCGGTAAGGATTTGCTCGTGGCTCCCGAATACTTGAGACGCGCTTGCCGCGCTGGCGATCTAACGGCGTCAGACGACGGGCTTCGGGAAAGGTCCGGCGTCCTGCGGCGACTGCGGCTTCTTGGCTTCGTCGTGCGGCAGAGGAATACGGTAGCGTTTCACTTTGGAGTTGAGCGTCGTTACTTTCAGACCGAGAAGACGCGCGGCGCGCACCTGATGGCCGCCCGTCAGATCGAGCGCGCGCGTGATCAGTTCGCGCTCGAAGCGTTCGACTTCGTCGTAGAACTGTATGCCGCGCAGGATGTCCGACGCTTCGAGCGTGCTCAGCACCTGCACTTCTTTCAACAGATTGAGCGCGACGTTCTTGAGCATCTCCATGCGCGCGGGCAGCGTATTATCGTGCAGCGCGAGACGGTTAGCGACGGCGTTGTTGCCGTTGATGCTATTGCTGCTACCGGTGCGCGGGTCGCCCGCAAGGTTGATCTCTCGGCGTTCCAGCAGGGCTGAGTCTTTCATCATTTCTCTCCTCAACTTCCTCTCTAAACTACCGTCCAATCAAGCACGACCGGGAAGCTTGCGCCGCGCTTATCAACTTAACGGCTTCAGTTTAGCCGCCTCCCGGCGGGCGGCAACGAAAATGTGACAGGCCGCAAATTCCTGTGCTGAACGGCGCGTGGCCGGGGATGAAACTTCATGCGTCCCGAAGAAAACTCCGAGAAGAACCCGTGAACCCTGAAGCAGACGCTTCCTCCGGCGACTCCCCCTCGCGCCCGCCGCCGCGTGTCTTAAACGTCTTGCCTGTCAACCAAAGTGGAGGCGCGTGCGGCGCGCGTTCGCCGCATTTTTCACTTCTGGTTCACGTCGAGAATCTTGTCGCGGTAGATTTCGCCGTAGAGTAGTCGTCCGAGTTCCGCGTCGAGTTGTTTGAGCGTCGTGTGCAGTTCGAGCGCGGCGCGTTTATCTTTCAACATGGCGTAGACCGAACCGAGGTTGTACTGCGCCTGCGCAAAATTCGGGTCGAGTTCGAGTGCGCCCCGGAGCGTCTTGATAGCCGCGTCGTACTGCTTCGCGTTGCTCTGCACGACGCCGAGATTGTTGAGCGCGGAGAGGCTTCGAGGATTGAGCCTCGTCGCTTCGAGCAAAGATTTGAGAGCTTCCCGGTGGCGTCCGAGGCGGTCGTAGACCACGCCGAGTTGATTGTGGCCTTCGGCGAAATCGGGTTCGAGCGCGATGGACTGTTGCAGATGTTTGAGCGCGGCTTTGGGCTGCTCCGTGTCCATATAGACGCGTCCGAGATTAAATTGGGCGCGTGAACTGGCGGGGTTGAGCCGCGTCGCCTCTTTGAGCGCGGCCAACGCTTCTGCGTGCCGACCGCTGAGCGCGTAAGCGTAGCCGAGATTGTTGTGCGCTTCGGAGAGTTGCGGCTTGAGGGCGATGGCGAGTTTGAACTGTTCGATGGCTTTCTCATATTCGCCCGCGTCGGCATAGACGCAGCCTGTGTTGTTGATCGAATCCGCGTCGGGCGTGCGGCTCGCCGCGCCCGTCGATGCTCCCACGGGTGAAGACGAACGGGCGGAATTATCTACGGCGACATATTTGGTCTGCGCCTGAGTTGCGCCATGCAGAGTCAAGAGGAGCAAGAGCGGCAAGACTGACTTGATGCGTTTCATGTTCACCTCCTCACGCCAGCTCGAAGGCTCTCGCGGGCTGACGCTGGTTCGGGCAAAAAGAAAAAGACACGCATCGCCGTCCGGTGGGCATTCCGGCGATGCGTGTCTTCTGTGATCTCGCGTGCGACGACGACTCTGTTCTTTTACCAGCGTCGCCTGCAACTAAAAATCATTCCCGCGCCCGCGTCCCGCCGCCGCCAAGGTCTCCCGCAAGGCTACAGCAAGACGCGGGCGCAAGAATGTATGGCGTGAGTTTGGACCTTGCGGCGCGAGCCGACAATGAAAATGTGACGAGGGGCGAGATGTTGATGACGAACGGGCGGATTCCTGTGACGAAAGAGGCGAGACGAAAGAGATGGGCGGCGCGGTTTAAAGAACGACGCGCGGGTCAGGAGGATTTTTCAAACAGCTCCAGTAGTTTGTCGCGGTAACTGCGGCTGAGGGTGAGTTGTTTGCCGTCGCGCAGGATGACGACGTAGTCGCCGCTAAAGAGCGGTTGCAGTTCTTTGATCCGTTCGATGTTCACGAGCGTCGAACGATGTATGCGCAGGAATTTGTCCGGGTCGAGTTTGGAGGCGAGCCGGTTCATCGTCTCGCGCAGGAGATGGCGTTCGTGGCCGACGTGCAGGCGCAGGTAGTTGCCCTCGGCCTCGATCCAGTCAATCTCCTCGGTGCGGAGGAAAAAGACGCGCCCGGAGGATTTGATCATGAGTCGCTCAAGATGGCGATGTTCGGTCTTGAGATTTTCCAGCAGTGATAGGAGCCGCTCGTTGAGTTTGCCGCGCGCGCCGTTTGAGAGTTGCGCGCGGGCGCGTTCCACGGCTTTGCGAAAACGCTCGCGATTGTAGGGCTTCAACAGATAGTCGAGCGCGTTCACGTCGAAGGCGCGCAGGGCGTAACGGTCGTACGCCGTGACGAAGATGACGGCGGGCATCTGTTCGACGCCGACCGCTTTGACGACGCCGAAGCCGTCGAGTTCGGGAATCTGTATGTCGAGGAAGACGAGATCGGGTTTGAGCGCGTTGATCGCGGCGACGGCCTCGCGCCCGTCGGCACACTCGCCGAGCGGTTCGATGTCGCGTTCGCTCGCCAGAAAACGCTTGATGCGCTCGCGCGCGAGCAATTCGTCGTCGACGATGAGGGTTCTGATGGTGTTCACACGTTCCCAGCCTCTGCTCTAGGTGGCTTGCCCGAAGAAGGATTACAGCGAAACGTGCCGCTCGAAGAGGTTGACGGCAATGCTTTATATAACGCCCCGCAAGCGAGTTTGTTTCACACAAAAGCCATGTTTGCGGCTTAGAAGCCTGCGGAGCGCCATTTGGTTGCTATCTTTATTCGAGATTTCAGGCGTGCTCTGAGAGCGTCATGCGGATTACGTGGCGTGGATGCAGCGTGATCGAGGCTTCGGGTTCGACCTGTTGACGGGGCACGAGGCGCAGGCGATAGCGCGCGGCGTAAGGCTGCCAGCGCGCGAGCATGAACGCAGCCGAAGCGGTCATCGTCTCGCCGAAGGCGTTGATGCGCTGGCGATGGAACGCAGGTTGAGCGAGAACGCGCTCTTGAATTACTTTCAGCCGAAGGAAGGCTCGCCGTCGTAGATGACGTGCCAGCCGTTGCGGCGGCTGGTGGCGAGGCTGCGGTTGAACCAGTGCGTGGCGGCCTCTGCGTCTTCGTAGGTTTGGGCTGAGGGCACGCGTTGTCGCGGATCGACGCGCACGATCCGGCCACCCTCGGCGGAAATTTTCAGGCTCAGGATCGCGAGCAGTTCGTTCTTCTGCATGACGGCGGTGCGCACCTCGTAAGGCACTTCGTCATCGTCGCCGTCCTCTCCGTCTTCAAATTCGTCCGTCTCTTCAAACGCTTCCTCTTCGCCGATAATATCTTCAAAGAAATCTTCGGGTTCATTCATAATCTCAAAAATCCCACTTTCAAATTAACTTTCGATCTCTACTAATACGCGAACGCTTGATAAATCTCCGTCTCCGGCAGATCGTCGAGCGATTCGACGACGGGGTTGAAGCGTAGCATTTGCCGGGCGCGTTCCGACAGCGTCTCGTGCACGGCGCGCGGAATATGGATCGTCACTTCGGGACGAAACAGCCAGCGGCGGCTATAGCCGACCACGACCATCGGGCGCGGCTCGTGGGTGCGATTCGGCGTGCCGCGATGCAGCGCGCGCACGTCGCGAACCATCACGTCGCCAAGCTTCATCGTCAAAGGTTCCAATTTCCGCTCGCCCGTTTCGATGAGCTTGAGCGCTTCCTCTTTCGGCAGCAGGTGCGTGCCGCGCGCCACTTCGAAGGGGCCGTTTTCGTGCGTCACTTCGACGAGCGGGAAATTGACTGCGAGTTGATAGGGCGGCGTCTCGCGGCCTGTCTCGGGGAAGAGCGGCGGCGTGTCGCGGTGCACGTCCTGATAGTCGGAGCCGTGGAGCGGCGTGTCGGTCGCCAGTTGCACCATCGTGAAATCCTGTCCGGCCAGACGCTCGATGACGGCCAGCACGTCCGCA
>DASWNS010000327.1:0-6244 GCA_036399115.1 Pyrinomonadaceae bacterium
CACCAGTTCCTCCACCGACATCTCTTCAACTTCCGAAGCCGCTACGGGATCGGCAGATTCGGCGGCCAGAATTTCCGATTCGGCGCGAAACGGCGTGCCGCCGCGCACGGCCTCGTCGTAGCCTTCGGCGATCATCGCGTCCGAAGGTTCGACTTCGCCCGGATCAATCGTTGGATCGAGTTCGGCGGAGACGGCGTGCTGTTCCAACGCATCGTCCGGCGTCGCATCATCCACCGCGTCGGCCAGTTCTCCGGCGGCGGCTTCGGCTTCCGCCGTATTCGCGCCCTCTCCATCGTCCTGCTTGCTGCGCTCGCGCGCGGCGACGACGCGTTGCGCCGAATCGAGAATGGCCTGCGCTTCGTCGAGCGAGATGTCGAGATACTCCGTCAGGTCGTCGAGCGACGTACCGGCCAGCGTGTCTATGTCTTCGATGCCGCGCTCGGCGAGTGCGGCGGTGGTGGCCGCGTTCACGCCTTCGAGCGCGGTCAGCGGAACTGCGCCGCCGGAAGCGATGAGCGCGCCCATCTGCTCGGCCACTTCTTTCTTGAGTTCCTCTTCGCTGCGGATGTCTATGTTCCAGCCGACGAGTTTGGTGGCGAGGCGCACGTTCTGCCCGCGCTTGCCAATGGCTAAGCTGAGTTGGTCTTCGTTGACGATCACTTCCATCTGCCTGCGCTCGATGTCCGTGATGCGCACCTGATTGACCTTCGCGGGCGACAAGGCGTTCGCCGCAAACACCGAAGGCTCATCCGACCATTCGATGATGTCGATCTTCTCGCCGCGCAGTTCCCTGATGATCGCCTGCACGCGCGATCCCTTCATGCCGACGCACGCGCCCACCGGATCAACGTCGCGCTCGTTCGATGCGACCGCGATCTTGGCGCGCTCTCCGGGTTCGCGCACAGCCGATTTGATGATCACCGTCTCGTCGTAAATCTCCGGCACTTCCATCTCGAACAGGCGGCGCAGCAGTTCCGGCGAGGTGCGTGAGACTTCCACTTGCGGCCCCTTCGCTTCCTTCGCCACGTCGTTGATCACGACGCGAATGCGCTCGCCCTGTCCCCACTGTTCGCCGCGCGACTGCTCTTTGCGATAGAGGATCGCTTCGACCGTGCCGAGATCGACGATGATGTCGCCGCGCTCGAAGCGTTTGACGTAGCCGTTGACGAGGTCGCCGACCTTGTCTATGTACTGCTCGTAAATGTTCTGCCGCTCGGCGTCCCTGACCTTCTGAAAAAGGATCTGCTTGGCGGTCTGCGCGGCGATGCGTCCCATGTCCTCCATCGGGAGGGGCAGTTGGAGTTCGTCGCCCACGTCCACCTCGTCGCCCGCCATCTCTCTGGCCTCTTCGAGCGACAGTTCCTTGCCGGGGTTCGTCACCTCATCCACGACCACTTTCGAGGCGAACAGTTCGAAACCGTTCTCCGACGACCACTCGACCTGAATGTCTTCGCCCGATTTAAACTGCTTCCGCGCGGCGGCACGCACGGCCTCCTTCATCGCCTCGATGACGATCTCACGGTCTACGCCCTTTTCCTTGCACAGGGCGTCAATACTTTGCGCGATGGATGCACTCATAATTTTTTTAGAGGTGAGAGGCTGGAGATTAGAGGTTAGTGAAAGACAGTTTTCGGTTTAACTGAATCTCTAAACGCTGAACTTCGGCCTCTGCTGTTTATTCAATTGTACTAACTGCCGCCGTTCTGTTTAGCGGCGCGCTCGCGTTCTGCCGCGATGCGGAACTCTTCTTCCACGTCGATCTCAAGGTTCGCTTTAACGATGCTCGCCACAGGCACTTTAACCTGCCCGTTCGTGTTGTCGTCGAAAACCACCCGGTCGCCTTCGATGCCGATGATGCGGCCTTTGAAGTTGCGCTGGCCGTTGATGGCTTCGCGCGATTTCATCTTGGCAAGGCGTCCTGCGAAACGTTCGTAGTCTTCGCGCTTGTAGAGGCCGCGTTCGAGTCCGGGCGAGGACACTTCAAGGGTATAGGCTGAATTTACCCAATCTTCCACCTCAAGGATCGCGCCGACGTGATGGCTGACCGTCGAACAATCGGCGTGGGTCACGCCTCCCGGCTTGTCTATAAAGATGCGCACCGCCGCGTTTCGCCCGAGCACGCCAACTTCCGTGTGAACGTGTTCAAGCCCGTGTTCGCTCGCCACGCGTTCGACAATTTCGCGTATCCGTCCTTCAATTTCCGACGCTTCCATCGCTCTCGTTCCCAGCCCCCTTTGTTCAGAGATGCCCCGCGCAAAATAACCTGTGCCCAAAATAAAAAGTGGGCGC
Organism: Pyrinomonadaceae bacterium; assembly: GCA_036399115.1. Lineage (GTDB taxonomy): Bacteria > Acidobacteriota > Blastocatellia > Pyrinomonadales > Pyrinomonadaceae > JAIVJZ01. Next base: position 2,290 of record DASWNS010000327.1, read on the forward strand.
GAACCCACTGGACAACGCCACCGCGCTCCGAGCAAGAGACGGATTATAAAGGGAAACGCGCAAAAGGGCAAAACCGGAACGAAGCAAAAGCGGGCTGGAGGGCAACGGGCAAAGGCTCGCGGGAAAAGCGTGCGATTTTCGGCCAAACTTCGCCGTTCTTAACAAAGAGCGGATTTGAAGGTTTTTCCTTTACCCCGTTCAGCTTTCCCCTCTAACGTTTACCCCAACTTCGCCTTGACGAGTTCGCTGAGCGCGCGCCCGTCCGTGGCGCGACCCGCGAGTCGCACCTGCGCCGCCTTCATCACTGCGCCCATCTCCTTCACAGAGCTTGCGCCCGTCTCCGCGATGGCGGCGCGGACGGCCTCTTCGATCTCTTCCCGCGTCGCCGCCTGCGGCAGATACGCTTCGATGACGCCGATCTCCGCGCGCTCTTTCGCCGCCAACTCCGCGCGCCCGCCCCGCTCATATTGCTCGACCGAATCCCTGCGTTGTTTGAGCAGCGACCCGAGCATCTTCGTCAACTCTTCGTCGGTCAACTCGCCGCCCTTCTCGATCTGCCGGTTCATCATGGCGGCTTTCACCATGCGCAGCGTCGAGAGTCGCGGCGCATCTTGCGCACGCATCGCGGCGGTCATATCGTCAATAATTCGTTGTTTGAGACTCATAAATTTAGCCTTTAACGATTAACCCGCCAGCTTTTCGCCAGAGCAATCTCCGTCCGCTGTAGGTTCAGAATTTAGATGCAAACCAACTTCAATAGGTAAACTTCAACCGGCATTTATCTGATGATCAGCTTTGCGTCTGATCGTCGGCTGCTACGGGCTGACCGTTTTTCGCGTGCCCGTTCGAGCGCGCGAGGTGCTCTTTGAGGAAACGACCCGTGTGCGAGTTTTTAACTTTCATGATCTCTTCGGGCGTGCCGGTGGCGACCACTTGCCCGCCCGCGTCGCCGCCTTCGGGGCCGAGATCGATGATGTAGTCGGCGGTCTTGATCACGTCGAGGTTGTGTTCGATGACGAGGAGCGAGCCGCCCGCTTCGACAAGGGTGCGGAAGGCCGCGAGCAGTTTGTTGATGTCGTCGAAGTGGAGGCCGGTGGTCGGCTCGTCAAAAATGTAGAGCGTCTTTGCGCCCGTGCGTTTGGCGAGGAAGGAGGCGAGCTTGATGCGCTGCGCCTCGCCGCCCGAAAGCGTGGTCGCCGATTGGCCGAGCCGCAGGTAGCCTAAGCCCACTTCGTCGAGCACGCGCAGCTTGTTGGCGATCTTGTTCACGTCGCGGAAGAAGGTGAGCGCTTCGCGCACCGTCATGCTGAGCACGTCGTTGATGCCCTTGCCGCGATAACGCACTTCGAGCACGTTCGATTTGAAGCGCGTCCCCTTGCACTCTTCGCAGACGAGTTCCACGTCGGCGAGAAACTGCATCTCGACCGTCACCGTGCCGTCGCCCTCGCACACGTCGCAACGCCCGCCCGGCACGTTGAAGGAAAAATAGGAGGCATCGAAACCTTTCGCCTGCGCGTCGCGCGTCGCGGCGAAGACTTCGCGGATGCCGTCGTAGACTTTGATGTAGGTGACCGGATTCGAGCGCGGCGTGCGCCCGATGGGCGACTGGTCAACGAGCACCACGTCGTCGATCTGCCCTCCGCCTTCCAGTTTTTGAAACGCGCCGACGTGTCCCTGCCATTCGCCGCGCGCCTTCTTCAACCCCGCGAACAGCACATCATGGACGAGCGTTGACTTGCCCGAACCGGAGACGCCCGTGATGCAGACGAACATCTCCAAGGGAATGTCCACGTCCACGCCCCGCAAATTATGCTCGCTCGCGCCGCGCACGGAGAGCCTCTTCTTCTTTGCCGTGCGCCGCTGCTTCGGCTCTTTGATCTCGGCCTCGCCGCGCAGGTACTTGCCCGTCAGCGTCGCGGAATCCTTCAACAGCCCTGCGAAGTCGCCTTCGAAGACGATGCGCCCGCCGAGTTCGCCCGCCGCAGGTCCAACGTCGAGGATGTGATCGGCGGCGCGCATCATGTCCGGGTCGTGTTCGACGACGAGGACTGTGTTGCCGATGTCGCGCAAATTATGGAGCAACTTGATCAGACGTTCGCTGTCGCGCGGGTGGAGTCCGATTGACGGCTCATCGAGCACGTAGAGCGCGCCGACGAGTGCCGAGCCGAGATTGGTGGCAAGTTGGATGCGTTGCGCCTCGCCGCCCGAGAGGGTCGAGGCCAGACGGTCGAGCGTCAAATAATCGAGGCCGACATCTACCAGAAACTTCAAACGGCGGCGCACTTCAAAGAGCACCTTGTCGGCGATGGCCGCCTGCTCGTCCGAGAGCGTGAGCGTCTCGAAAAATACGGCAGTCTCTTTCACCGGCAGCTTGCAGATGTCGGGGAGCGTCCGCCCGCCGACGCGCACGTCGCGCGCCTCTTGCCTGAGCCTGCCGCCGTTGCATTCGGGGCAGCGCGTGTAGCCGCGATACTTGGCGAGAAAGACGCGCACATGGAGTTTATATTTCTTCGTCTCCAGCCACGCGAAGAAACCGTGTACGCCGCCCCAGTGTCCTTTGCCTTCGACGATGGCGCGTTGGTCGGCGCGCGGGAGTTCGCTGTAAGGAACGCTGGTCGGGATGCCTTCGGAGCGGCAGAAGCGTCTGAGTTCCGTCTGCGCCCATTCGTGCTGCGGCTTCGTCCAGGGTTCAATCGCGCCTTCGTCGATGCTGAGCAGGGGGTTCGGGATGACGAGATCGAGATCGAGGCCGATGGTGTTGCCGAAGCCCTGACAGGTGGGGCACGCGCCGAACGGATTGTTGAAACTGAACAGGCGCGGCTCCGGTTGGGCATAGACCGTGCCGTCGTAACGACACTCGAAACGTTCGGAGAATTTCAGCGTGCGCGGCTCGCTCTCCGCCGTCTGGACGATAGCCGCGCCGTGCCCTTCGACGAAGCAGGTCTGGAGCGAATCGGTGAGACGGCTGCGCACGTCTGCGCGCGCGGCGAGACGATCCACGAGCACGTAGACATCCTTGAAATCGGCGCGCGTATAGTCGTCGGGCGAACGCAGTTCGAGCGTCTCGCCGTTTGCGTAGAGACGCGTGAACCCGCGCTGCATCAAGCTCATCACATGCGCCGTCACCATCTGGCGACTGAGCGCGGAAGCGTCCGCGCCCGCCTTGCCTTTCTTCGCACGCGCCTTGCCGCTCTTCTTGCCCGCGCCGTTCTGCTCGCTCGCACTTTCTAAGCGCAGACCCGCTTCGGCGGGGAAGAGGACATAAAAGCGCGTGCCTTCGGCGAGCGCGCCGAGCGTCTCCTGTGCGGCGGAATCGGGCGAATCCTTGTGCACTTCACGCCCGCAGACACGGCAGATGGTTGTGCCGACGCGCGCGTAGAGGAGGCGGAGGTAGTCGTAAACTTCGGTCTGCGTGCCGACGGTGGAGCGCGGGTTGCGGGTCGAGTTCTTCTGCCGGATGGCGATGGCGGGCGGGATGCCGCGCACCTCGTCCACGTCCGGCTTGTCCATGCGTTCGAGAAACTGGCGCGCGTAGGACGACAGCGACTCGACATAACGACGCTGCCCCTCGGCGTAGATCGTGTCGAAGGCGAGCGAAGATTTTCCCGAACCCGACACGCCCGTCACGACCGTCAGACGCTCGATGGGAATAGTGAAGTCAACGTTCTTTAAATTATTGACGCGCGCGCCGCGCACTGTGATGGCTTCTTCAGTCATGTTTCACTTCGACGCCGGGGCGCACAGTCGGGAGTCTGGCGCACTAGCGAAACACACATGATAACCCGTTTTAGCGCGAGGACGAAACGGCGAAGGGCAGGCCGCAGGAGAGCCCGCGCCGCAGACGCAAAGACGCAAAGGAAAGCGACGGAAGGATTGAAGTTCTCAATCGCTTACTGTCGTTTGTCGCCGCGCTTCCGGCGTGAAATTTCTTTTAGTTGCAGAAGACGCTCACCAG
>DASWNS010000328.1:0-12072 GCA_036399115.1 Pyrinomonadaceae bacterium
TACTTCAAACGGCGCGCATCCGTTAAGGCCGGATCTCCTGCGCCGGAGGTCTGGCCGCGCCCGGCGGGGTTGAGGCAGGCGGTTGTTCGGAAGGCAGCAGGCGCGAAGGGTCTGGCGCGGAGGGTGAACTGTGCGTGTGGACGATCTTCCAACCGTTGTTGATGAGACGAAAGATGACGGTGAGGCGTCCGGTCGCGCTCTCGGGTGTGCCGCGAAATTCCTGCGACTGTGTCCAGAGGCAGGAGACGACCGCGCCGCCCGCGCCGAGCATCGAGACGCGCACGTCGCGCACTTCGAGTTGGACGTTCTTAGCTTCCGGGTATGCGCTGGCGCGATTGGAGCGCACCTGTTCCCAACTGCGCGTGACCGTGCCGTTGTTGTTGAAGATGACGAGTTGCGGCGAATTCCAATAGACGCTCATCACCATCTCGACATCGGATTTGCGGATGCCGTTCAGGAGCGTCTCAAACGTGGCGCGGACGGCGCGCTCGGCAGGTGTCGCGCCCGTCGCCGTTGTTGCGGGCGTGGCCTGCGTCGCACCCGTGCGGCGCGTGCGCGAGGCGGGAGCCAGCGTGTCCGTCGTCGGCTGCCCTGTCTCAGGTGCTTCCAGCGTGACGGGCGTGGGCGTCGGGAGCGGCGCGGGGCGGCGCGCGGAAGGACGACGCACGGCGGGCGTCGCCTGCGGCGCGGGCGAACTGTTCGTGTTCTGCGCGACGACCGGGATGGTGAACGACAACGCGAGCGTCGCCGTGATGAATAATTTTTTGAACATGATGACTCCTCCGTAAAACTGCTCGAAGGCGCGGAGGAGGCATCTCCTCAGACGCGCCTTCGAGGTCGAACGTTAAATTGTTAGATCAAGCGTGCGGCCTCACGCAAACGTCGCGCGGAGCGTTCGCGCCCGATGAGGTCGAAGACTTCAAACATCGAAGCACCAACCGACTGTCCCGTCAAAGCCGTGCGCGCCGCGTTGATGAAGAGTCCGGCCTTGACTCCGACTTCGTCTGCGAAGGCGCGCAGCGTCGTTTCCGCCGTCTCCAGAGTGAAAGGCTCGGTCTGCTCGATCTTATCCGCGAGCGCGGGCAGCAACTCTTTGAGGCGCGGTTCCTTCTGCAAATTCTTCCTGACCGCCGCTTCTTCAAACTCAAACTCGTCTGCGAAGTAGGCGCGCCCCTGGCCGGAGAAATCTTTGAGCGTGTGAAAACGCTGGCGAATAATTTCGATGGCGCGCTCGAACCAGGCGCGCTCGTGCGTCTCGTATTCCGGCTTCCAGAGTCCGGTCGCTTCGAGTTCGGCGCGCACCATCGGCGCGAGTTCCGCGACGGGCATCGTGCGGATGTACTCGGCGTTCATCCACATCGCTTTTTGATCCGTCCACTGGCGCGCGTCGGACTCGTTGAAATTGAAGACGGCGGGCGCGCGATGGATACCTTCGAGCGTAAACTTTTCCACGAGTTGCTCGCGCGACAAGAGCTCCTGTTCATCGTTCGGCGACCAGCCGAGGAGCGCGAGGAAGTTGCGAAAGGCGGCAGGCACGAAACCTCGATCACGATAGGTCGTTAAGGAGACGACTTCGCCGTGCTTCCGTTTTGAGAGCTTCGCTTTGTTCGGCGCGAGGATGAGCGGGAGGTGCGCGAAGCGCGGCACGGGCGCACCGAGCGCTTCGTAAATGAGAATCTGCTTGTGCGTGTTCGTGAGATGATCTTGGCCGCGGATAACGTCGGTGATGCGCATCTCGATGTCGTCGCAGACGACCGACAGGTTGTAGAGCGGGTGGCCGTCGGAGCGCAGCAGGACGAGGTCTTCGATCTCGGAATAGTCGCGCTCCTGCGAGCCGTAAACCGCGTCGGTAAAACTCGAACGACCTTCGCGCGCAACTTTCAGACGCACGGCGAAAGGCTCGCCCGCACCGGCGCGCGCCTCCGACTCCTCCGGCGAGAGATCGCGAAAGGGGTTGCTGCGATGATCCGTGCCCGTCGAAGAGGCGGCGCGGGCGCGTTCCGCGATCTCCTGTTTGACGTTGGCGTCGGCGCGTTCGGCCTTCGGCGTGAAGTCGCGGTAAGCCTTGCCCGCTACGATCAGTTGGAGCGCGTCGGCGCGGTGCGCGTCGGCGTTGGCCGACTGGAAGACGATCTCTTCGTCGTAGTCGAGGCCGAGCCAGTGTAGACCTTCGATGATCGAGCGGGTTGATTCGTCGGTCGAACGCTGGAGGTCTGTGTCTTCGATGCGCAGGAGGAACGTGCCGCCGAGCTTGCGCGCGTAGAGCCAGTTGAAGAGCGCGGTGCGCGCCGCGCCGATGTGCAGGTAGCCGGTAGGTGATGGTGCGAAACGAACTCTCATAGCACAGTGACGAGTGACGAGTGACAAGTGACGAGAAAAAGCCGTGAATCGTGGATCGTGAATCGATTCAATCAGTCTTCTTCGTATTGACGATTGACGTTCTTTCTCTTGTCGCTAAAAAAAGTAACGAGTGACACCTGACGAGTCTGGGACAAGTTTGCCGCCACTTGTCACTCGTCACCTGTCACTCGTCACTGCATCTTAATGGCGGAGATAGCAGGATTCGAACCTGCGATGGGCTTTTGACCCATAACGGTTTAGCAAACCGCCGCCTTCAGCCACTCGGCCATATCTCCGCAAAGGCTCGCCGAAACAAGGTTGATATTCTAGCCCGCGAAGGTTGATTGTCAAGCGCGCGCCAGAGGCGGCGCATCGTGTGCAGCGGATTTGAAGGACGAAAGCTGAAGGGCGGCATTCAAGCTGATGAATGCCGCCCGCAGTTGGCCGGTGCCGGGGAGACGTGACGAAGAGCGGGCTGTTTACCTCAGCCTGTTGCTGTTGTTGGTGTTGCCGTTCGTGTTGCCGTTCGTGTTGCCGTTGGTATTGGCGTTGGTGTTCCTGTTGACGGGGCCACGAGGCGTGCCGGGGTTCGGGTTGCGACCGCGCCTGACGCCGGGGCGGTTATCGTTCCCGTTCGTATTGCCGTTCGTATTGCCGTTCGTATTGCCGTTCATGTTGCCGTTCGTATTCATGTTCCCATTGGTATTCATGTTCCCGTTGGTATTCATGTTCCCGTTGGTGTTGCCATTGGTGTTCATGTTTCCGTTGGTGTTCATGTTGCCATTGGTGTTCATGTTCCCATTGGTGTTGCCGTTCGTATTACCGTTGGTGTTCGTGTTGGTATTCGTGTTGGTGTTGGTATTCGTGTTGGTGTTCGTGTTGGTATTTGTATTGGTGTTCGTGTTGGTGTTCGTGTTGCCGTTGGTGTTGTCACGACAGCCGGCGCGGCACGTGTCGAAGGCTTGGCGGCAGGCGGCGTCGTTGGCGTTGGTGCCGCTACGACATTCCTGGTATTGCCGGGTGCAGGTTTGCTGGCACTGCCCGCGCTCGCTCTGTCCGCTGAAAGCCGTCGAATAAAAGAAAGTGCCGGTCAGCGCCAGTGAGGCGAGAGCCGCCAGCGATAGGTAAGTAAATCTCTTCTCCACAGGTGTTTCCTCCTTGAAAACTTGCTTACACGCCCGTCAGGAGCGCGCTTCGCACGCTGGTGCGAAAGGTTTGATCGGGAAATTCAGGGGCTCGGTTAGCCTCTTATTTATCACATTTATCCAGTCCTGTTTGTACGGGGGCGTACTGCTGCAAGCGTCGGCTGAACTTAGCCAGCCGTCCTGGAGCCATCCGGCCTCTCCAACCCGCGCCCCGCAAACGCACTGCGGGGTCGCCCGCTGCATGCAGGTGCTACAATCCGGGCGATGTCTGAAGTTCATCTCACGCGCAGGCAATTTTTGCGGGGCTTGACGGCGGCGGGGCTGCTCGGCGTCTCGGGCGCGGCGGCTTACGCGAGCCTGTTCGAGATCACCGATTACGAGTTGACGGCGACCGATATTTTCATACGCGAACTGCCCGCGAGCTTCGAGAACTTTCGCATCGTGCAGTTGTCGGACGTGCATCACAGCGCGCTCGTGTCGCTCGCGGAAGTCAGGCGCGTGGTGGAACTGGCGCAGGCGGCGCGCGGCGACATGGTGGTCTTGACGGGCGACTACACGACGGCGCGGCGCAGCTACATCGAACCGTGCGCGGAAGCTTTAGGGAAACTCGAAGCCCCTTCGGGCGTGTGGGCTGTGCTCGGCAATCACGATCATTATACGGACGGCGAGTTGACGCGGCGCGCGCTCGTGCGCCACGGCATCGGCGTGCTCGACAACGCGCACACGAAGTTGCAGCGCGGCACGGACGCGCTCCAACTCGCGGGGATCGATGATTGGTCTTGGGGCTACGCGGATTGGACGCGCGCGCTTGGCGGCCTCGACCGCACGCGTCCTACGCTGCTTCTCTCGCACGAGCCGCAGGTCTTCGACGCGCCGGAGACGGCGGGCATCTCGCTCATCCTGAGCGGGCACACGCACGGCGGGCAGGTGAGCTTGCCGTTCGTCGGCGCGCCCGCGCGTTTTTTGGAAGCCTTCAAATATATACGCGGGCGTTACGAGCGCGCGGGCGCGCAACTCTACGTCTCGCGCGGCACGGGCGTCGTCGGCTTACCCATCCGCTTCGGCGCGCGACCGGAGATCGCCGTCCTGCGTCTGCGTCGCGCGCCGGATGCGGCGACGGGCGGCAGGTAACCGGGAGCGCGTGTCAAAAAAAAACTTTCCGGTCTGTCTTTGCGCTCCGGCAACTTTGCGCGAGTTATCCTCTTTCTAAAAGATAAGTCTCAGGCAAAGGCGCAGGGGAAAAGATGGACAGTTGTTTCGACGTGCGCGCACGGTTTTTGCCATGAACGATCAGACGAACCTGTTGCCGCTTTCGGACTACGCGTTGCACGCCGTCGTGTTCGGCGTCGTCGTCGCGTCGTGGTTCGTTTTCGGATTGGCGTTCGCGCTTTTTTTACGTCGCAAGCCGTCGCAGGGAACGGAGCGCAGGCGCGACAGCAGTTCGAAACTCGGCTTCGCGCTGCAAGGCGCGAGTTATGCTTTCGTGTGGGCGTTCATGCGGCAGACGTTCACGCACATCGCTCCGCTCGGTCAACTTCCGGACATCGCCCTCGGCCTCGTGACAATCGCTCTGGCGACGGGTTCGGTGTGGTTCATGTTGTCTGCGATGCAGCGGCTCGGCAAGCAGTGGAGTTTGACGGCGCGCGTGTTGGAAGGTCACAACTTGATCACGGAGGGAACTTACCGTTGGGTGCGACATCCGATCTACACGGGGATGTTCGGGCTGCTCGTCGCCAACGGGCTGGCGGTGAGTCGCCCGTACGCATTGCTCGTGGGCATCGCCATTTTCTGGGTGGGGACGGTCATTCGCGTCCGCAGTGAAGAGCGTCTGCTGCGTGCGACGTTCGGCGCGGAATATGAAGAGTATGCGCGCCGCGTTCCGGCTGTCCTGCCGGGAATTTATTGAGTGGGAAAAGGTAAAGGAGTAAAGGGGAAGGGGGAAGAAGAAACATTCAACCTCTCCTCCCTCTTACCCTTTCCCCGTACCCTTTTCCCTCGCCCTTAATTCTTACTGGTCGTCGTCGGGAGTGCCGTAGGCTTCGCGTCGGGCTTTGCGTCGCTCCTGCCCTTCTTCGCGCATCTGCTTGAGTTGATCGCGCTGTTCGGCGGTGAGCAGTGCGAGGATTTCGGCGTGCATCCGTTCGCCGTTGGCGCGCGCTTCGGTGCGTAGTTGTTGCGCGCGTTGCTTCTGTTCGGGCGTGAGCGTCCCACCCGCACGACGCACTTCCATCAACTGTCGAAGTTCCTGATGCTGCGTCTTGAAACTCTGGCTGTAGCGCGCTTCAATGTCGCGCAGTTGGCTGCGCTGCGCGTCTGACAGATTCAGACGCCGCAACGCGCGACGCGCCATCCCCTGCCCGCGACCGCCGCCACGATGCTCGCCCGGCTCGCCCATCCGACCTATCTTGCCGCCCCTCCGGCCTTGACGACCGCGACGGCCTTCATCTTCCGTGTCGCCCTGCTGCTGCGGCGCGGTTTGCGCGAAGGCCGAGGCCGTGAGAATCGCGGCCAGTCCGATGACGAGGCTCGCGCGTGTGAAAATAGTCTTCATCCGTTTAACTCCTTCGAATCCAAATTAAAATTGACGATTGCTTGCTGGCGTGCCGCGAGGAATTTCGCACACACGCGCCGGTCAACCCGCTTGTTTTCGAGTTGCCTGCGTTCACTCACGACGGTTTAGACGCGCCCGGTGCGCCGCCGGTCTGAAAAAGAGAGAGGAAAGGATATTAAAGGGAAGGGAGAAAGGTTGAAAACTGATGATCTCGAAGCTGGCGGTTCCGGCTGGTTTCCCTTTCCCGCTTCCCCTGTCCGCTTTCCCCTTCGCTTCGTGGCGTGCAACGCGGGCGCGTCTCGCGCTACAATGCGCGACGAAATGAGACTGATCCAGCACATCAACTCGCCCGCCGATTTGCGTCGGCTATCACTTGAGCAGTTGCCGGAGGTGGCTGCCGAAATTCGTGAGTACATCATCGAGACGATGGCGCGCGTCGGCGGCCACTCGGGCGCAAGCCTCGGCGAGGTCGAACTCGCCGTCGCACTCCATTATGCGTTCGACACGCCGACCGACCGCCTCGTCTGGGATGTCGGCCATCAAGCCTACGCGCACAAGATTTTAACCGGACGACGCGACACGCTGCCCACAATCAAACAGTACGACGGCCTGAGCGGTTTCCTGCGCCGCGACGAATCGGAGTACGACACGTTCGGCGCGGGGCATGCTTCCACGTCGCTCTCGGCTGCGCTTGGGATGGCGATTGCCCGCGACCGCGAAGGCAAGTCGCATCACGTCGCAGCTTTGATCGGGGATTCGAGTCTCGCGGGCGGCATGGCGATGGAGGCGATCAATCAGGCGGGACATTTGAAGACGCGACTCGTCGTGCTCTTGAACGACAACGAGATGTCCATCGCTCCGGCGGTCGGCGCGCTCACGGGCTACCTGAACCGTCTGCGCGAGGCGCAGGGCTATCATCGTTTCAAAGACGAAGTGGGCGACGTGCTGCGCGCCGTGCCGTCGTTCGGCGAACGCCTGCATCATGCGGCCAAGACCGTCAAGGATGCCATCGCGGCAGCCGTCTTGCCCGGCGCGCTCGTCAACGAACTCGGCTTCAAATACATCGGCTACGTTGACGGCCACGACACGCTCGCGCTCGTCCACGCGCTGCGCGAAGCGCAACAGATCACCGATAGCCCCGTCATCGTCCACGCGCTCACGACGAAGGGCAAAGGCTTTCCGGCGCGCGAGAAAAATTATTACGCGTGGCACGCGACCGGACCCTTCGACCCGAAGACGGGCACGGCCATCAAATCGAAGGCCGCCGCGCCAACCTACACGGCTGTTCTCGGACGGACGCTCTGCGAGTTGATGGAGCGCGATGACAAGATCGTCGCCCTGACCGCCGCCATGCCCGACGGCACAGGCATCGACATGGTCTTGGAGAAGTTTCCCGAACGCTCTTTCGACGTAGGCATCGCCGAACAACACTGCGTGACGTTTGCCGCCGGAATGTCCACCGAAGGCTTGAAGCCCGTCTGCGCGATCTACTCGACGTTCTTGCAGCGCGGTTTCGATCAACTCGTACACGATGTCTGTCTACAGGACTTGAACGTGAAGTTCTGCATGGATCGCGCAGGCATCGTCGGCGGCGACGGCCCGACGCATCACGGACTGCTGGACATCGCCTATCTGCGCGCCGTGCCGAACATGGTGATCATGGCTCCGAAGGACGAGGGCGAGATGCGCGACATGCTCTACACGATGATGGAGCATCAGGGAGCCGCCGCCATGCGCTACCCGCGCGGCAACGGCGTGGGGGCGGACATCACGCGTGCGCCGGAACTTCTGGAGATCGGCAAGGGCGAAATTTTGCGCGACGAAGGCGGCGACATCGCCATCCTCGCTTACGGTTCGATGGTGCCTGCGTCCATGCAGGCGGCGGAGCGGCTCGCCCGCGACGGCATCGCGGCCACGGTCGTCAACGCGCGTTTCGTCAAACCGCTCGACGCCGGACTCCTGCTCGCCTTGGCGCGCACGAAGCGTCTGATCCTGACGGTGGAGGAAGCCTATCTCGCGGGCGGCTTCGGTTCGGCGGTGATGGAGTTGCTGGAGGAGAACGGCCTGCTCGACGGGCTGCGCCTCGTGCGCATGGGCGTGCCCGACCGCATCGTGACGCACGGCGACGCCAAACTCCTGCTCGCCAAATACGGCCTCGACGCCGACGGCATCTACACGCGCGTCAAAGAGAGCATAGAGGTGTTGGAGGAACGGCGTGCGGGCGCGCGCCCGAAGTCTGTGCGAAGCTGAACCGGGCGAAAAAATAGTTACACACACGACGAGCGCGTCGCTTCCCTCAAAACGGGAGCGGCGCGTTTTTCGTGCCGGGAGACACGATTTCGAACACGGGGCGGAAGTTTCCGTCTCCCGCAAGCGAGGCGCGCCAGGCATTATGAAAGTCATGAATTCGCAATTTATTGGGGACAGTAACGACGTAAACAGGGGCATCTAAGGAGTTGGCTGCATGATGGGCGCGCTCCGCGCGACGCGCGGCAGAGGCCGCGAGAAAGCGGCGGGGCGGGTGGCCTGCAATTTGCAATTAAGTTTCCAGACGAACAGGGTAGAGTAGTTTTGTAGGACGCTTGAGGGTTGGGAGAGTAAATGGAAGAGACGCAGAAAATTTTTGAACCGACGCCTGTAGGCAGGCCGACCGAAGGCGAAGAGACGCTCGTGAGCGGCGCGGACGGCACGCTCCAGACGCCGCGCTTCGACGAAGTGGAGGCGCAGGTGGCGCGCCCCGTCGTGCCGCTCGCAGGTAATTTCACAAAACGCGGCGGCGTTCGTCGTCGCCAGTGGCCGATTGCGCTGGTGTTGATCTCGGCTCTGGCGGGCGGCGTGGTCAGTCTCCTCGCGTTTCGCCTCTACCAGCAGCGGCAACAGCAATCGCAGGTCGCCGAGGCGCAGACCGAGACGCAGACGCCGGAGACGAACGCGGCTGCAAACGCTGATTCGATGCCGCCTGTCGAGACGGCCACGACGCAGGCCGACGCTCCCGTCGTGTTTGAAGAGTTCGACCCGGCGAAGGAGGGCGTTCCGGCTACCGGCGTGGATAGCAATGGTGGTGGCGGCGAGGCCAAACCGGCGGACAAGCCGACGGAAGCGGAGGCGAAGCCTCCTGCGGCGGTCAGGGAAGAGCGTAAAGAGGAGGCGAAACCCGCGCCCCGCGCCGCCGAACCGAAGCCGCGTCTGGTCGAGACGCTGACCCCGCCGCGTCAGGTCGAAGCGCGCGGCGAGAACGTGAGCCGCGACGAGAGACGCAACGACGACGAAGAGTACTTTGAAGAACGGCGTGAGCGTCGCCGCGAGCGGCGCAACCAGCGACGTGAAGAGCGTCGCGGGCGCAATCGCAACATTGATCGTATCAAAGACATCTTCGAGGGGCCTCCGCCCGCTTAAAGTCTCATTCCCGAATTAACGCAGCCGAGAGGCCGGACGCCGAACACGTCCGGCCTCTTTTTGTTTGCGTGCGACAGTCGGTTTGACAGGGCGTTGACAACGCCGCTCGGCATCCGCCGCGACGGATGCCTCCGCCGCTCGTGTGTCGTAACGGCGAGCGGGTTTGCGTTAAAGTAGCGCGCGTGTCGAAACGTGAGCGGATAGACAAATTGCTCGTGGAGCGCGGTCTGGCCGCGTCGCGCACGCGTGCGCAGGCTCTCGTGATGGCGGGCGTCGTCCTCGTCAACGAGCAGCGCGTGGAGAAGGCTTCGGAGACTTTCGCGCCGGATGCCAGCATACGCGTGCGCGGCGCGGACGACCCGGCCTCGCGCTACGTCGGGCGCGGCGGTTTGAAACTTGAGGCCGCGCTTGATGCGTTCGGTCTGGACGTGCGGGATTTCGTCTGCCTCGACGTGGGCGCTTCGACGGGCGGGTTCACCGATTGCCTCTTGCAGCGCGGTGCGCGGCGCGTGGTCGCGCTCGATGTCGGGCACAATCAACTCGATTGGCGTCTGCGACAGGATGCGCGCGTCGAGGTGCGCGAAGGCGTCAACGCGCGCTACCTGCGGCGGGAAGATTTTTCCACCCAATTCGATCTCGTCGTGATGGACGTGTCGTTCATCTCCGCGAGGAAGGTGCTGCCCGCGCTCGTGCCGCTTCTCGGCGGGCGGGAGGAGGGGCGCATCATCCTGCTCATCAAGCCGCAGTTCGAGGTGGGGCGCGGCGAGGTGGGCAAGGGCGGCATCGTCACGGATGCGGCGCAGCATGCGCGCGTCGTTGAAGAAGTCAACGCGGCGGCGTTAGACTTGGGACTCGAAGTGTGCGGCGTGATCGATTCGCCGATTCAGGGCGCGGACGGCAACCGCGAATTTCTCGCGCTCTACAAACGCGCACCGACCCACGCCGCCGACGCTTGAGACGAATTTGTGCCTGACATGAAGAAACTAACGGAAGCCTTTGCGCTCGCGCGTTTGCAGCGCGACAAGGCCGCTTACCGGAGCCACCTCAAGGTCAACTACGAACCCGCGGCGCGAGATTGCCGCGCCTGCCCGACGCCCGGCGTCTGCTGCACCGACGCGCACTTCGTCAACGTTCACATCACGCGGCTCGAACCCGTCGCCATCCGCGAAACTCTGGCGCGCACGCCGCGCCTCGACGATGGCGCGCGCCGTGCCGTCTACGCGCGTGCGCGCCTCGCGGTCGAACGCTACGGCCTGCGCGCGTCCGCCGCGAGCGACACTTACGCGCAGACCTACTCGTGCCCGCTCTTCGCGCCCGGAGTCGGCTGTCTCGTACACGCGCGCGCGAAGCCCGCGCCCTGCATTCAACATGCGTGCTATGAGAACTGGGAAGAGATGCCGCCCGTCGCCTTGCAGTGGAGGACGGAGCGGCGCGTCGAGTTGTTGAATGAAAAGACCTACGGTGCGGCGTGGGCTTGGCTGCCGACGCCGCTCTGGCTCACGCTTGTTGACCCGTACGGAGACGGCGAGGAACTCGCGCGCCTCGTCCGTCTATGGAGCGCGCGCCGCAGCGTCGGTGCGGCGGCAGCGGGAGCGTCGAACGCTCAGCACAACGCCGCGCACCGCGTCGCCAGAGAGCGTCGGAGCCTGCCCGTCATTGCACGCTGAATTGTCCTCCGGTGTAAAAGTTAAAAATTCTCGCAACCATCCCTGTTAACGCTTGCCGTCCCTGTCGCGTCTTAGAAACCGAACGCGCAAACGCTCTTGTAGATCGAGCTTGCCGGTTGAGTTGAAAGCGTCTAGAGAGGTTCTTCCCGAATGTATAAGGTAGAGGCCACAGGCGGCATGCTACAGGTGATCAGAACGGATATGTCCGCGACAGCCTCATCCCCCGAACTTGAGATTTCCGCCGACGCCGCACTCGTCGCACGCGTGCGCGCAGGCGACCGCGACGCCTTCGGGCGGCTCTACGACGCTTACACGCGCATGGTACACGGCATTCTGCTCGCGCGCGTGCCTTACGGCGAAGTGGACGATCTCGTGCAGGACGTGTTTCTGGTCGCGCTCAGGAAAATCGATTCGCTGCGCGACGCAAACGCCTTCGGACCCTGGCTCGCCATGATCACGCGCAACCGCGCGATGGACTTTCATCGACGCACGCGCGACACGGCGGAACTGACGGACGACCTGCCAGCCGCGACGAGTGCGCCCGAAGCCGAGGCGACCGAAGTGTTGAACTTGATCCGGCTGCTGCCGGAAGCCTATCGAGAGCCTTTGATCCTGCGTTTCGTCGAAGGCATGACGGGACCGGAGATCGCGGAGCGCACGGGACTCGCGCCCGCCTCCGTCCGGGTCAACATTCATCGCGGAATGAAGTTGCTGCGCGAACGCTTGGGCGAGACGAAGTCTTCTGTGAGGGAGCATTAAAGTTATGAGCGATTATCTATGGGACAAGACGGGCGAACCGGACGCGGACGCGGAGCAACTCGAAAACTTGCTCGGCACGCTCAAGTACCAACCGCGCCCGCTGGAAATTCCCGCGAGCGCGATGCCGACGGCAAAAGCGCGCCCGGCGACGATGATCTTCTCGCGCCCGCGTCTCGCCATCGCCGCCTCGCTCCTCCTGATGCTGCTCGCAGGG
>DASWNS010000329.1:0-4507 GCA_036399115.1 Pyrinomonadaceae bacterium
CGCGACCGTCACGCTCGTTGACGCGGCGGGCGCGGAGAAGACGGCGACGACGAACGACGAAGGCGTCTACACCTTCACAAATCTCGCGCCGGGCACTTACACCGTGCGCGCGACGACGACCGGGTTCGGCATCTTTGAAAACACGGCGGTGGCAGTTGCCGCCGGACGGCGCGGATCGCTCGACATCCAGTTGAGCGTGGTCTTGGAGAGGGAAGACGTGACGGTGGCCGCCGACACGCCCGTCAGCACCGAAGCCGAGAACAATCAAAGCGCGCTCGTCATCAAAGGCACAGACCTCGACGCCTTGCCCGACGATGCGGACGAACTGGCCGCCGCGCTCCAGGCTCTCGCCGGACCTTCCGCCGGACCCGAAGGCGGGCAGATCTTCATCGACGGCTTTACGGGCGGTCGGCTCCCGCCAAAAGAGTCCATACGCGAAATTCGCATCAATCAGAACCCTTTCTCGGCAG
Source organism: Pyrinomonadaceae bacterium (assembly GCA_036399115.1). Classification (GTDB taxonomy): domain Bacteria; phylum Acidobacteriota; class Blastocatellia; order Pyrinomonadales; family Pyrinomonadaceae; genus JAIVJZ01. The sequence continues at coordinate 471 of DASWNS010000329.1, forward strand.
AGTTCGACCGGCTCGGATTTGGGCGCATCGAGATTCTGACGCGCCCTGGCACGGACAAAGTGCGCGGGCAGGCTTTCTTCAACTTCGGCGACGAGAGCCTCAATTCGCGCGACCCGTTCTCCGAGCGGCGCGCCCCCTTTCAACTGCGCAGCTACGGCGGCAACCTGAGCGGCCCCATCCAGAAAAGGAAGTCATCCTTCTTCCTCGATTTCGACCGCCGCGAGACGGACGCCAACTCCATCATCAACGCGCAGTTTGTCGAACCCACGACGTTCGATCTGATTCGCATCAATCGCACGCTCGTCGTGCCGCGCCGTAACACGAGTTTCAGCCCGCGCCTCGACTACCAGTTGAACTCGACCAACACGCTCGTCGCGCGCTACCGCTACTCGCGCACGCAGTCGGAGAATCAGGGCGTCGGCGACTTTTCGCTCGACATCGATCCGTTCTTCGGCATCGACCGCACCAACAGCCGCGAGAGCATCGGCCATAATTTCCAACTCACCGAGACGGCCATTCTCAGCCCGACCGTGATCAATGAGACGCGCTTTCAGTTCGACCGCGAAAGAAGCACTTCGGGCGGCGACATCTCCGCGCCCGTCATCAACGTCCGCGATGCCTTCACGGGCGGCGGTTCGTCAGCCGGAACGACGCAAAACACCAACACGCGTTACGAATTGCAGAACTACACTTCGTTCACGCTCGGCCTGCACTCGCTGAAAGCCGGTGCGCGCCTGCGCAGCGTAAGCCTCTCTGACTTCTCGGAGCAGGGCTTCAACGGCTCATACGTCTTCGCCGGACAAGCGCCGCAGCGAGACGCCGAGGGCAATATCATCTCGCCCGGCATCAGTTCCATCGATCAATTTCGCCTCTTCCGGCAGGGCGTGCCGGGCGTCCTGCCCACGCAGTTGAACGTGAGCGGCGGCAACCCTCTGGCGAGCGTCAATCAGGTAGACCTCGGCCTGTTCATTCAGGACGACTGGCGCGTGCGCAAAGATTTCACCTTGAGCGCGGGCTTGCGCTACGAAACGCAGTCGAACATCAGCAGCAATCTCAACTTCGCGCCGCGCCTCTCCTTCGCCTATTCGCCCGGCGCGGGCGCGCGTCAACCGAAGACGGTCTTTCGCGGCGGCTTCGGCATCTTCTACACGCGCTTCGGCGAGAGTCTGACGTTGCAGGCCGACCGCTTCAACGGGCAGAACCAGCAGCAGTTCATCATCTCCAACCCGGGCACGGATGAAGAGATCGTCAAGCGTCTGTCTCTGCTGCAACTGCCGCAGGCACAGTTCGAGCAGCGGTTGGCGCAGGAGTTGGCTCTGGCACAGACGGCGAGAAATTTGCTCGGCCAGTTCTCGAATTTGAACGATGTGCCCTCCGTCGATCAGTTGAGCGCGTTTGCGATTCCGCAGACCACGCGCGTCGTCGCTCCCGATCTACAGGCTCCTTACACGATTCAATCGACGGCGAGCGTCGAGCGTCTGCTCCCCGGTCGGGTCACGATGACGGTGAGCTACGTCAACACGCGCACGCTCCACCTGCTGCGCACGCGCAACATCAACGCGCCGGTTGCAGGCGTGCGCCCGCTCGGCAATGCGCTCGGCAACGTCTACCAGTATGAATCGAGCGGCATCCTCAACCAGAACCAGTTGCTCGTCAACACCAACACGCGCTTCAATCCGAACTTCTCGATCTTCGCCAACTACACCTATGGCCGGGCGAACAGCAACGCCGACGGCGTGGGAAGTTTTCCGGCGGACAACTACGATCTGTCGAACGAGTACGGGCGTTCGGCCTTGGACGTGCGCCATCGTTTCTTCCTCGGCGGCTCGATCTCCGCGCCGTGGGGCATTCGCTTAAACCCGCTCGTCTTCGCTTCGACCGGCTCGCCCTTCAACATCACCACGGGGTTGGACAACAACGGCGACACACTCTTTACGGATCGTCCCGCGTTCGCGTCCGCCGCGACGCTCCCCGAAAATTTGCGTGAGACGCCCTTCGGCAACTTCGACATAGACCCTCTGCCGGGCACGCCTCTCATCCCGCGCAACTACGGCCAGAATCCCGGCCAGTTCACCGTCAACCTGCGCATCAATAAGTCATTCGGCTTCGGCGATGCTCCCGGCGCTGCCGGACGGCGCGCAGCCGCCGCGAGCGGACAGACGCCTGCCGGTGATCAGACTGCGGCAGCGGGCGGTGCTGCTCCTGCCGGAGGTCGTCGCGGCGGTCAGGGAGGGGCTGGCGGGCGCGGCGGCGCAAGGGGCGGCGGCGCACGCGGTGGCGGCGCAGGCGGCCCGTTTGGCGCGGGCGGCATCTTCGGCGCGCCCGGCGGCGGTGCGGAGCAAAAACGCTACAACATCCAACTCGGCATCAACATCGCCAACATCCTCAACCGCACGAATCCGGGACCCTTTACCGGCAATCTGAGTTCGCGCTTTTTCGGACTGCCCACGCAGTCGGGCGGCTTTCGCGGCTTCGGCGGCGGGGCGGGCAATCGCAGCGTCGAAGCGCAGATTCGCTTCCTGTTCTAACGCGAACTCTTCAAACGGCTGAAACGTCGCCACATAACTCGAAGGCGCGAAGGCGCAAAGAAGATTCGTTTCTCTTTCTTTGCGCCTTCGCGCCTTTCGTGGCATACTGCCGTTTCAGTCTCGACGCAACTTTCCGCGTGATTTACTTCAGGCAAACTCTCAATCCTTCACTTAATCGCTCCGCCCGACTTTGAGGTGTCCACATGAAATTCACATCCCCTGCCGTAGCCCTCGCGCTCTGTCTCTGCGTCGCTACGGCAAGCGCGCAGGAAAAATCTTCCGATAAAACTAAACCGGCCTCGCCCGCGCCGACCACGAACGCTTCCGCTGCAACTCCCGCGGATAAAACTTCGGTCGTCACGGCGGCGATGTCGCCCATCGAACTGGCGCGCGTGGCCTACAACGCGCAGGGCGGCGAGAAGTTTCGCAACCTGAAAAACATGATGCTCACCGGCTCGGTTGACCTCTACGCGCCAAACTCCACGCAGTCGCTCCCGGGCAGATTCGGCATGATCGTGGCGGGCGTCAAGTTGCGACAGGACGTGCAAGCCCCGCCCCTCATCAACTTCCAACTCATCTTCGACGGCGAGCAGAGTTATTCTTCAATGCGCGGCATGAACCTGCCGCCGCTCACGAAGTTCGGCCTGCCCGTGCTCGCCAGGTTCGACCAGCCCGGCTACACCGTCACCGCGCTTCCGGACAAAAAGAAGCAGCGCGCATTTCGCATCGCGGACGCGGAAGGCAACTCGACCGACTTCTACGTCGAGGCGGCGACGGGGCGCGTCGTGCGCTTTGAGATTCCCTACAATCAGATGACCTACAGCTTCGAGTATAAGACCTTCCGTGAAGTTGACGGCGTGCTCGTGCCCGTGAACTTCGCGCAGAAGTTGGCCGCGCCGCAGGGCGACTTTATCGCCGAGTTCAAGGTCAAAGAGGTGAAACTCAATCAAGACCTGCCCGCCGACGCCTTCAAGATTCCCGAACAGTAAGTCTTCTTGCGGGGAAGAGGAAAAAGGAAAAGGGTAAGGGAGAAAGCACGCGGCTTCTCCCTTACCCTTTTTACCTTTTCCCTGTTTTAGTTTACCTAGACGCTTAAGATCTCCTGCTCTTTGTTCTTCGCCAGTTCGTCAACTTTGCCGATGTAGCTGTTCGTCAGTTTCTGCACCTCTTCCAGCCCGTCGCGTTCGTTGTCTTCGGAGATCGTCTTGTCTTTGAGCATCTTCTTCAGACGCTCGTTGGCATCGCGCCGTATGTTGCGGATGGCCGTGCGGTGCTCCTCTGCGAACTCGTGTACCTGTTTAGCCAATTGCCTGCGCCGCTCCTCGGTCAATGCGGGGATCGGCACGCGCACCATCTTGCCGTCGTTCGACGGGTTCAGACCGAGGTCGGCCGTGCGGATCGCCTTCTCAATCGCGTTCAGTTGCGACTGATCCCACGGCTGCACGGCCAGCATTTGCGCGTCGGGCACGCTGATCGAGGCCATCTGATTGAGCGGCGTCGGCGTGCCGT